>CANMFV010000001.1 GCA_947496835.1 Flavobacteriales bacterium
ACGTGGTATGAGCACAGGTCTTAATCGAATACGTTCCAGATGCTGTATACGTATGAGCAGCATGTCCATCAGTTGTCTCTACTACCGTAGAATCGTTGTTGTGATAAAATGTAACGGTGTAGAAATTTGCGTTTTCCGCTGTAGCGTGTAGGTCAACCAAACCACCTGTCGTTGTGATGGATGTCACCAAATTAGTTGGTAAAGTAACAGCTGGAGGTTTGTTTTTATCGCAGCCTGCAAGTCCAGCAAAAACGAAAATAATTAGGTGATGAATGCTCATAATCATTATTTTATTCAGTTTTCAGGCGAAGATACCAATTGAAACCGCCTGCGTGATGTTTGTACTGTAAAGATAGGGTGGAGTCAGTGATATCCAATATTTTATAGGTATTTACTCCGGTATAAAATCCAATGAAAGCATTATTGGAAATGGTGATCGTTGTATCAGCATTTTCAAGTAGTGTCCAAGACTCGTCTATTTGATCAGCATATGGAGCAGTGTAATCAAGAAGGTTTTGAAAAGAACCTGGGAAATTAGCAGATAATGTGTTGTGTACATACACATCACCATTATTGATCATGTCGAATTTGAAGCCGTTTAAGTGGAAAACGTATTTATCTCCGTACAATCCTACGCCGGATTTGTCTAATCCACCTGCGGACCACCATTCAGGAACATCACCTAATGGACTCGCTGGATCAGGACCAACACCCATGTGTCCATCAGCAGTAGAATCAATGACCCACGTTTTGAAACCAGGCCCATTAACTCCTCCAGTTAACATGATGAAAATAGGATTATTCAAAAGTCCAAGATTATCTTGTGCAATGGTAATATCTTGCGTAGAGCTTTTGCTACCACCTGAAGAAAACACCGTTAATTTTACCGTATATGTCCCTGCATATGGATAGGGAGAACTAACGGAAGCACCTTTAGCTTTTGTACCATTTCCAAAATCCCAAAGACATTGAATATTTGGATTATTTGCCGTAAACTCAATGATGTTTGCATTACTCGCAGAAGCAGAATAAGTAAAAGCTGCATCTGCATCAGTAGGTGCTGCACCTAATTGCGGATTGTCTTTTTTACAAGCAAAAAGTAATGTTAAAATGCTTGCTGAAAATAGTAGTTTCATTTTCATATTTCTAAATTTTAGTAACCTGGGTTTTGTGACCAATTACCACCTGTTAAATCAATTTCAACTTGAGGAATTGGGAATAATTCGTGTTTACCTGTAATGAAGCCATCAATGTAGGTAGCTGCCTGTCCTGTTCTAACGAGGTCAAAAAAGCGTAGTCCTTCTCCAGATAGTTCATAGCGACGTTCTCTGTAAATAACATCAATTGAATTTACAGGAATTCCAGGAACACCAGCACGGCCTCTCACTTGATTTACTAATTGCTGTGCTGTAGATGATTGTCCAAGTCGGTAATGAGCCTCAGCCGCCATTAAAAGCACATCTGCATAGCGCATAACACGGTAATTTACTGGACTTGTCAAATCGTTGTCGGGCAAACCGATTTCACCTTGACGTTTGATGTATTTGTTGTTGTAGAAACCTGTATGTCCACCAGCACCAATTGCATACGTAATAGATGCTGGATTTGGTTGCGTTGCGATGAAAGCATCGATGTCTAAAACAGTAGCAGCACGACGTCCGTCAATGCTACTAAACGCATCGTATAATTCTTGCGTTGGTAAGTTGTAGCTGTTTCCGTCTCCATAAACTGGACCATTGTATTGACGAATCCCTTGGAATCCAACAGCTGCGTTACCTTCCAGGCAAATTAAACACCCGTAACTTCCGCCTTCTAAACCAGAGTATTGTACGTCAAATACTGTCTCTGCATTGTTTTCATTTGCAACAGAAAACAAGTCTACGTAACTTGGAGTTAGGCTGTAACTTCCGCTTGCAATGACTTCGTCAAACGTTGCTGCAGCTTCTGTAAATTTATTTTGGTAGAGGTATACTTTTCCAAGGAAAGACAAAGCTGCACCTTTTGTTGCTCTCCCTTTTTGACTTGCAACAGAGTTCAATACGGCAGATGCTTCTTGTAAATCTTTTTCGATTTGAGCATATACTTCCGATTTAGGTGAACGTTCAATTTGAAGTGCTTCTTCAATACCGATTCTTCTGTCGATGATTAATGGAACATCTCCAAAGTATTTCACTAATTCAAAGTAGTAGTATGCGCGAAGAAATTTCGCTTCGGCGAGGATGTGTGCTTTTCCTGGAAAATCGATGTTGTCTTTGTTTTCTAGGATGTAGTTTGCACGTGTTAAACCAGTGTAATTCCAACGAAAAACGTTTCTAAGTTCAACGTTCACTCCGCCGTGTGTCATGTTATCGATCTGATGTAGTCCAGGCGAATCATTGACGCTTTCACCACCTGCGATAGCATTATCCGAAGCAATTTCTCCAATCCACATGGTTAAGAAGGATGCTTGCAGCATGTCATATGCACCGGTTAATGCGCGGTCATAATCTTCCGGAGTTTTAAAGAAATTCTCCACATCTTGTGTGTACGGAGGGTCAACAGAAAGGAACTTGTCACACGCTGTTTGTGAAAGCGACAGGATAACTAGTCCTGTAATGATTAGTGATTTTTGAATTAGTCTCATCGTTTAGAATTTTAATTGAATACCACCCATGAATGTTTTTGCTTGCGGATAAAATCCGTAGTCTACTCCTGCAGAAAGCGCACCTGATGAACCTAGGTCTGGGTCGAATCCTTGGTAACGCGTCAAAGTAAACAGATTATTAGCAGATAAATAGATGCGGAATGAATCCACTTTGATTTTCTTTAATTTGGCTGTAGAGAAACTGTAACCAAGTTGAACGTTTTTCAGGCGAGCAAATGATCCATCTTCTACGTAGTAAGAAGAGAACAAATTATTGCGTGTAGCCTCTGTTGTGACACGTGGATTTTCATTTGTAGATCCTTCTCCTGTCCAGCGGTCAACCATGTATCCTAATTGATTAGCGTATGGTTGTTGGCGCTCGTAGTTACGAATGATTTCTTGTCCGATTGCTGAATAAAGCATCCCTGAAAGGTCAAACGCTTTGTAGCGAACGTTGAAAGAGAATCCGAAAGTGAAGTCTGGAATGGCAGATCCCAAATACGTTTTGTCGGAATCATTGTTGAAGTTAATGACGCCATCACCGTTTTGATCAACAAAGATTAAGTCACCCGGTTTCGCTCCGTCTTGCACAACGGGCGAGGCATCAATTTGCTCTTGTGTTTGGTAGATTCCAGCTGTTTCGTACCCAAAGAAATATCCGATTTCGTATCCTTCTTGAAAACGAGTCGCGATATCACCACCCACACTAAATCCAGCTCCTGGAATGTAATCTATACCATCAGGTACTTTTGTAACTTTGTTTGCAATGGTTGTAACGTTAAAATTCAAATCAGTGGAGAAATCTTTTTTCTTACGGAAATGGTAGGCAAATTCTAATTCGAGTCCTTTATTAGAAACATTTCCTGCGTTGATTACGGGAGGATATCCACCGGGCCCATAAGACCCAATGATCCCTGTTACGTCTGGTTGGAACAGTAAGTCAAATGTATTTTTGATAAAATAATTGGTCGTGAAGTCTAAATTTTTCCAGAATGTAAAGTCAGCACCGATGTTCAATTGACGCGTCGTTTCCCATTTCAAATCTGGGTTAGATGGACGTCCAATCGCAACTCCTTGGGTGATAACATCGTCGAAAACGTAAACTCCTTCTCCGTTTAATAGTCCACGGTAGGCGAAGTTAGGAATTTGGTCATTCCCAGAAACACCGTAGCTAATGCGAAGTTTCGCGTAGTCGATGAACTTCACTTTAAAGAATGATTCTTCAGACATTAACCAACCTGCCGATGCTGTAGGAAAGATACCATAGCGACTATTTGGACCGAATTTGCTTGAACCATCGCGTCTAACGATTCCAGAGAACATGTATTTTTCTTTATAACTATATTCTGCGCGCAAGAACGAGGAAACTAGGCGTTCTGTAAACTCCCAAGACCCTACATTGTTTAAGTACCCGCCTTGTGCTGTGTTAGCTGAAATATCTGCGAATTCAACGGAATTATTTGGAATACCGAATGCAGTTCCGTTGATGGAACTTCCTTCTCTTTGGAAGATGGAAATACCAGCTGTACCTTTGATTTTGTGCACTTCTGCAAATGTTTTTTCGTAGTTTAAGAAACTTTCATACGTTAGGTCAACGAATGTTGAGCGCTCTTCATATACAGCAGCTCCGCGTTCGATTTCTACTCCTGGCGCAAGTTCTACAGTTGGTGATTCAAGGTCGTCGTTAAGCGCTGTGTTCGCATATTTCCCGTCTCCGTACCAAACGAGCGGAGAGAATACTTTACCGTCTACGAAAGCTACATTGTAGTTGAATCGATTTGTAAAGGATAAATGTTCATTAAATTCATATACAAACTCCTCTTTTCCAACAATTTTGTTTGCTTTGTTCCAGTTGTATTGGTTTTGCATTTGTGCAATTGGATTAATGATATCACTCACTTCTTCCATGTAAGAGAATTGACCATTTGGTTTACGAATGGGAACTGTCGGAAATGCATTAATGGTATTGTATAATACAGAACCGATTCCATTTTCTGGTAATGTGCTGCGTGAATCGTTGGAATAAAGTAAAACGGAGTTTAATTTCAGTTTTGTGGACATGTCTGTACTGAAATTCAAACGTGCGTTGTAACGAGAGAAATTCGATTTAGGACCACCAACGATACCATCTTGATTAAAGTATCCTAAAGCGATGGAATAACGTGTATTCAATGTTCCTCCACTGATGCTTAAGTTGTGGCTTTGAATTGGCGCAGTTTGAAAGACAGAATCTTGCCATGGTGTACCAACACCCAGATTAGTATTGTTAAAAGGCATGTTTTGTCCGCCCATTGCAAACATCTCATTTTTAATGACTGCATATTCTTCAGCAGTTAATAAGTCAAGTTTTCTTGACGTTTGTTGTTGTCCCCAAAAAGCATTGTATTCCACTTGAGGTTTGCTATTGATGTTTCCTTTTTTCGTTTCAACGATGATCACCCCATTTGCTGCTCGAACACCGTAAATACCTGCAGTTGCATCTTTTAGAACGTTAATTGATTTGATGTCAGATGGATTCAAGGCATTCAATCCTTCAGAATCATACACAACTCCATCCACCAAAATTAATGGGTCATTATCACCAAACGTAGATAAACCACGAATTCGAATATTCGAAGAACCACCTGGCGAACCAGAGTTTGTTGCGATGTTTACCCCGGCAACTTGTCCTTGTAAAGCTTGGTCAACTCGAGCTACGCTCATTTTTTCAATGTTTTCACCGTTTACTTTGGATGTAGCACCGGTTACTTCTTTGCTTTTGGCCGTTCCATATCCAACGACAACCTCTTGTTGGTTGTTTATGAGTTCGACAAGAACGATATCTAGTGTATTTCGTCCATCTATTTTTACTTCCTGTTTTTCAAAACCAATTAAGTTAAACAAGAGGATAGAATTGGAGGCATCACTCACTTTTATGCGGTAAAATCCAGTTCCATCAGTTGTTACACCGGTTGTAACTCCTTTGACCTGAACTTTAACAAACGGTAATCCGACGTTTAGTTCGCTTTTTACGAATCCAGCGACCGTCATTTCTTGAGAAAATGCAAGTCCACTTACTCCAATAAATAGCAGTTGAATGAATAGTTTTTTAATCATTTTAGCTTAGTTAGTTTCGTAAATATAAAAATATTATCAATTATTGTAAAAAGAACAATAACTTTTTTTTAAATCTCTACTCCAAAAAAAAAGAGGCCGGAGCCTCTTTTACTAAGTATTTAACCATTGACTATGCAAAATGTTCGCTAGTACATGGTAAATATATAAATAATTGTACATTATACAATAAGTATTTATTTTATTTTTTACATTTTGAAAGTGTATCGATTTTGTTCGATCCCTTCGAAGTAGGCGATTTTATCGAAGGAGAAAAGTTTTGCTGGACGATGTTTAACATTTTGTTGTTTTTCATCATGAGCAATCAGAGGGATGTGTTTTATTTTCTTTCTAAAATTCGCTTTGTCAAAAGCTTGTTCAAAGGCAAATTCATACAATTGTTGAAATTCATTCAGGGTAAAACGCTCTGGAAGTACATCGAAACAAATGGGTTCGTTTTGTAGTTTTAATTTGAGCATTTCATACGTACTTGAAAGTATGTGGTTGTGGTCAAAGGCTAAATCTGGCATGTTTTTCAGTGAAACCCATTGTACATCTCCTGCCCAAGAAGAAGCCTTTACTTCAAAATCCTCGATGCGCAATAAAGCAAAGTAGGAGATTGTGATGACGCGTCCTTGTGGGTGTCTATTGGGTTTTCCGAAGGTTTGAGATTGGTGCATCGCGATGTTATTGAGTCCTGTTAACTCAAACAAAACCCGTTCAGCAGCTTGTTCCAAATCCTCGTCTGGATAAATCAAATCACCGGGTATCGCCCAGAGATTTTCAAATGGCTGCATGGCTCTTTTGATTAAAAGGGCTTTAATCTCACCATCTGAATAACCAAAGAGTATACAATCCACGGAAAATGCCGAGGTGAAAAAATCATTAAAATCAATGCGATACATGCTCACAACAACAAAATTTAATGTCCAGAAACTTTTTCTGAAGAGAAAATATCAACGCCTCTTCTTTGAAGTATTTTACTAACACTCCAAGCAAAGAAAACAAGGTAGACAAAGCAAACAACACCAAGCCAGTAGGATTGTTGTATTCCTAAAACGTTGTCGTCAGCTAATGCGCCTTGTAGGACAGAAATGAATCCACCACCCATAATCATCATGATAAGCAGACTGGATGCCGTGTTGGTGTTTTCACCCATTCCTGCAATGGATAAAGTAAAGATACATGGCCACAAGGTGCTACAAAATATCCCAACGGAAATAAACGCAAATACACTGATCATTCCGGAGCTAAATATTCCGATTGCTAGTGCAATAGCCCCAAGACTAGAGTAGATCATAATTTGTTTCACTGGATTTCCTGCACTTGCATAATCAGCAGCGATTAAAAGGACAACAATTCCTAAATAAGGATATAATTCATTGATGTCGTTTCCGCCAATGATGTTTGCTCCCGCAAATATTCCGAAAGCAACAAACGGAAGGATAATTCCCAATAGGGTTTTCATGGATTTACTCAAATCGAAAACTCCTGCAGCTGATGTCCAACGACCGATCATTAAACTTGCCCAATAAAGTGACACAAAAGGAGCGACTGCACCTTCACTTGTCCCCAATTTTTGTTTCATGAATTCGGGTAAATTACTAACCGTAGCTACTTCCACTCCTACGTAAAGAAAGATAGCGAGCATCCCTAACAAAACTTGGGGGTGACGAAGTGTTTCCATGATTTTTCCTGCTCCTTCTGAAGAGGACCCTTCGATGCGATCTGGAACGGAAGAAAACTTAAAGAAGATGGCGGCAATGACAAACGCGATTCCCAAACAAATGTATGGAGTTTGTACTGCTGCCAAGTTGAGTGTTGTTTCACCTGAGGAAACCCCACCGAAAATCGCAAAAGAAACAATCACAGGTCCAATGGTTGTTCCAACATTGTTGATTCCACCGGCCATACTTAAGCGGATATTTCCTTTAGATGGATCGCCCATTTGAATTGCAAGGGGATTGGCCGCAATTTGTTGTAAAGCAAATCCAAGTCCCACAATGAATAATCCTGAAATTAACATGATAAATGAAGCATTGTTGGAAGCAGGAATAAACAATAAGGTTCCAACTGCTGAAATGATGAGTCCTAGCGCCAATCCGTTTCTGTAGCCGATTTTATTCAAGATATCTTTTTTCAATAGTGCGGATATGGCAAAATAGAGGATAGATCCAACAGTATACGCAACATAAAACGCAAATGAAATCAACTGTGATTCAAATTGACTTAAGTTTAACGCTTTTTTGAAAACTGGAATTAAAATGTCGTTACTTGCCGCAACAAATCCCCAGAAAAAGAAAATAGTGATGAGTGTACCAAAGGCACCGAAATTGGTTTTTTTCACAAATAAAGATTTAAATTATTGTCCAAATTACAATAATTAAAAAAACAGACTGGGTTTTTCAAATTATTTTGGAACGAAAATATAAATTAAATGTGAAAAGTGAACGGAATAAGGATTGAAAAGTAACTTAACTCACTTTTTGATTCGATGACGATTTGTTTTCGAATTTCGTTATTTCTTTTACTTTTCTTACAATAGCTTGGGTATCAAAACCACAATCAGACCATAATTCTTCTTGTGTTCCGTGGTGTACGTATTCATCTGGAATACCTAGTCGAACTACTTGACATTGGTATTTTTGATCCACCATGAACTCAATGACTGCTGATCCGAATCCACCCATTAAACAACCATCTTCAATGGTAATTACTTTGTTAAACTTAGTAAAAACTTCATGGAGCATGACTTCATCGATTGGTTTTACGAAACGCATATCATAATGCGCCACGGAAATCCCATTTCCAGTTAGTTCTTGAATCGCTTCTTGTGCGAAATTTCCAGGATGTCCAATGGTCAATATCGCAACATCTTCGCCATTTGTTACTTTACGTCCTTCACCAATTTTGATTTCTTTCAACGGTGTTTTCCATTCGGTCATTACCCCGTTTCCACGTGGATAACGAATAGAGAATGGACCTTGATCCTTTAATTGAGCCGTATACATTAAATTGCGCAACTCTTCTTCATTCATTGGAGCTGAAACAACCATGTTTGGAATGCAACGCATGTAAGCTAAATCGTAAGCTCCATGGTGAGTTGCTCCATCCGCTCCAACAAGTCCTCCACGGTCTAAACAAAATACAACGTTTAAGTTTTGCAATGCAACATCGTGTAATACTTGGTCGAATGCACGTTGCATAAACGATGAATAGATGTTACAAAATGGAACAAGTCCTTGCGTCGCTAAACCAGCACTAAAAGTAACAGCATGTTGCTCAGCAATACCAACGTCGAAACTTCTTTCTGGCATGGCTGCCATCATGATGTTCAATGAACTTCCGGATGGCATCGCAGGTGTAACACCCATTATTTTATCATTCTTCTCAGCTAACTCAACAATGGTATGTCCAAAAACATCTTGGTATTTTGGTGGCTGAGGAGATTTAGGAATTATCTTGACAATTTCTCCCGTTTCTTTATTGAATACTCCTGGAGCGTGCCATTTGGTTGGATTTCCTTCTTCAGAAAACTTGTATCCTGCACCTTTACGGGTAATACAATGTAATATTTTCGGACCAGGGATGTCTTTTAAATCAGCCATTACTTTAGCTAACCCAACAACATCGTGGCCGTCAACTGGACCAAAATACCTAAAGTTCAACGACTCAAATAGGTTACTTTGATTCAATAATGTCCCTTTCAGGGCATGAGAAACTTTGGATGCGATGGTTTGTGCGTCCGGACCAAATTTGGAGATTTTCCCTAGTAATTTCCAGACTTCATCTTTCACCTTGTTGTAGGTGTGAGATGTTGTGATGTCTGTTAAATATTCTTTTAATGCGCCAACATTTGGATCAATGGACATGCAATTGTCGTTCAAAATCACCAATAAATTTGCGTCTTTTTCGAATCCAGCATGGTTCATTCCTTCGAATGCCAATCCCGCGGTCATCGCGCCATCGCCAATAATCGCTACATGTTGACGTTGTGTTTCACCTTTGTAGCGGCTAGCGACAGCCATTCCTAGTGCAGCAGAAATCGACGTGGATGAATGTCCTACACCAAACGTGTCGTATTCGCTTTCTGATCGTTTTGGAAAACCTGAAATCCCACCTTTCAAGCGGTTTGTATGAAATTGTTCGCGTCTTCCAGTAAGGATTTTGTGTCCATATGCTTGGTGTCCAACATCCCAAACCAATTGATCTTCCGGTGTGTTAAAAACGTAATGTAGCGCTACAGAAAGTTCAACAACACCTAAACTTGCTCCGAAATGGCTATTTCCGATTTCAGAGATGACATCAACGATGTACTGACGTAATTCGTCAGCGACTTGTGGAAGTTGTTCCTCCGTAAATTTTTCACGCAAGTCATTTGGAGTGTTAATTTGCTCTAAGAAAGGTCCTGCTTGATATGAATGTGATGCCATTTAACAAATTTAAGCTGATTCGGTGATTATAGAACAAACTTTGTAATAAAAAGTTTTCCAGTCCCTAAGATTACGCTCGTAGCTTGTCAGAAAAGGATTTACGTTCCATTTTAAAAACAAAGAGCACATATACTAAAAGTAAGGCGTTTTGTAGAATGAACTGAGCAAAGTAACGCTCGAAATGTATGCGTGATCCGATGAAATAAATAACAAGTGCTAATCCTAAATACAAGAAAAATTTCTTGATATTATAGGGGATAGGGTAGTGTTTTTGACCGAGAAAAAAGGAGATAAGCATTTGAACGGCATAGACAATAAACGTTGCCCACGCGCTCGCCATATATCCGTATTTGGGAATAAAAAGCACATTGATTCCTATTGTCAGTGCTGCCCCAAATAAGGCAATATAAGCCCCGTATTGTGTTTTCCCGCTGAGTTTGTACCAAATACTCTGGTTGTAGTAGATCCCAAGAAAAACATTTGCCAATAGTAGAATAGGTACAACGGGCAAACCAACCCAATAACGTTGATTTTGAATGAAATGCTTGAAAATGTCGATGTTCAAACTAACGAACAAGAAAACAAAACAAACTGTCGCCACGAAAAGATTCATCACCTTCACATAAATTACATTTCGGTCTTCGTTCTTCATTTGATTGAAAAAGAACGGTTCTGCCGCATAGCGATACGCTTGCAATAAAATGGTCACTAACATGGCTAATTTGTAACAAGCACTATAGATACCGACTTCTCCTTCTGCTGTATGAAGTGTACTTATATCGGCTGGATTATAAATGATTTGTTTCAATAGAATTCGGTCAATGGTTTCATTGATAATCCCAGCAAAACTTCCAATCACCAGGGGAAAGGAGTAAAATAACATGAGCTTAATTTCCTGCCAATTTATTTTTAATGCACTTAATTTAAAGGAATCGTATAACATCACTGGTTTCACAAGTGAGGCACATAAATTAGCCAATAAAATGAATAGAACTCCTTCTTCTGGTCGAGTTGGATTGAAGAGGTACAGCATCAAGAATAAGTTTAATCCAACATTCACGAGAATGGATGTAATTTGGATACTGACAAAACGCATGGATTTTTCTTCCACCCTTAATTTTGCCAATGGAATGGCTGTGAGTGCATCTATACTTACAATAATGCCGAGTAGAATGATGTATTCGTTGTGTCCTTCATACAACATAAAGGAAGCGATGTCATTATTGAAGAATAACAAGACGGCAAAAAAGAAGACATTTAGTCCAAGGACTGTTGCCAGTGAATTTAAATAGGTTTGTTGCTTGTTTTCGCTCGTTTGAATAAAGCGGAAAAAGGCCGTTTCCATTCCAAAGGTTAGAATGACGATTAGAAAAGCAACCCAAGCATACAATTCAGATACAACTCCGTAATGTGCGGGATCTGTGAAAACACTCGTATATAATGGAACCAATAAATAGTTCAACAAACGTCCGACGATGGAAGAAAGTCCATAGACGGCAGTTTGACTCATTAATTTACGAATGGGATTGCTCATTTAGCCTCTGAAATTGGCTTTTCGTTTTTCTAAAAATGCGGTGGTTCCTTCCACAAATTCTTTTGTCCCGAAACATTGAGCGAAAGACTCTATTTCTGTTTCGTAACCGTTCACACCATCTTGGAAACCAGCATTTACTGAACGAATCGCTGCAGCAATCGCCATTGGTGAATTTGCTAATATTTTTTGTGCGATTTCCTCGCATTTGGTCATTAACTCGGTTTGTTCTACCACGTGGTTTACCAATCCCCACTGTAAAGCTTCATCTGCTTTTAACATTCCTGCTGTGAAAATGATTTCATTCGCCTTTCCTTTTCCAATTAATTGAGGAAGTCTTTGCGTTCCTCCATATCCTGGAATCACACCCAAAGAAACCTCTGGTAATCCCATGCGTGCGTTACTTGATGCAATGCGTATATGTGCTGCCATTGCTAATTCAAGTCCACCACCTAGTGCAAAGCCATTCACTGCAGCGATGACAGGTGTACTTAGGTTTTCAATGAAATCAAACAACGTGGTTTGACCAGTCACGGCCAATTCACCTCCCTGAGAAATCGTAAAATCAGCAAACTCTTTGATGTCTGCCCCAGCTACAAATGCTTTTTCTCCTGAACCAGTTAAAATGATTGCTCCAACGGATGAATCTTGATTGAAAGCATCTAAAGCAGCATGCAATTCTGCAATGGTTTCTTTGTTTAATGCATTTAACTGATTTGGACGATTAATCGTGATGTAACCAATATGGTTTTTTACTTCGGCAAGGATAAGTTGATACATAAATTGAATTTGTCTGCTAAAATAGCGAGAAATTTTCGTTCGGTTTCTAGTGCGGAATGCTGATTCTAAAAGTTGTTCCTTTATCCAGTTCGGAGGACACAACAAATACACGTCCCTTGTGGTATTCTTCGACGATGCGTTTCACAAGGGTAAGACCAAGTCCCCAACCTCTTTTTTTAGTGGAATAACCAGGTTGGAAAATGGATTTGATTTGTTTAGCGGTTAAACCTTTTCCGGTATCAGTGATATCCACGTGCACCCATTCAGCCACTTCTTTGATATGAACGTGCAATTTGCCTACCCCACCCATGGCATCCACGGCATTTTTACAAATGTTCTCCACCACCCATTCCATTAAAGATCGGTTGTGTAGGACAATCATTGGACGTTGGCCCTCAACGGTAAATTGGATGTCGATTTTATCTGAGAGACGTGCTTTTAAGTAATTTAGGTTATTTTCAATGGTAAAAACAAAGTCTTCTTCTACTAGTTTTGCTCCTGATCCGATTTTTGAGAAACGATCGGTAATTTTTTCTAAACGCTGCAAGTCTTTTTGCATTTCCCTTGGGACCATTGGATCCACATCTTCATTTTCCAAGTAACTCACCCAGGCCATTAAAGAGGATAGGGGAGTGCCGAGTTGATGCGCTGTTTCTTTTGCGAGTCCAGCCCAAACTTGATTCTGTTCGGCTTTTCGATAGGTGGAAAACAACAAATAGCCGATGATGACGATTAATCCAACTACGCCAAATTGAATGTATGGAAGCCAAATGAGTTGCTTGACTTCAGGACTGTCACTGAAATAAAGTACTTTTTCCCCTTCACCGAAATTGATGCGAATCGGTTTGTTTTGTGCTTTTAGATCCGATATCGTCTTGGTAAGTTGTGCGGGATTGAGTTCCTTCTTGGATAAATTACTCGAAATCACTTTTTGTTCTTTGACATCGTAGAATAAAACCGGAATTAAGTTGGATTGATTCCCTAGATCCTGATTAAAGGAAGTGATTAGCGAGTCACTTTGTTTTTGTAAACGCAAATATTCTTGTGATTCTCCGTAGATGAAGGACATATACATATCAGCAAAGACATTGATTTTGAATTCGTGTCCTTCAAGCCTCCATTTTTTGGCAAGTGCTAAGATTTCGTCTTCGTGATTTTTATCGTTAAATGAAGTATCTAAGTTTCTGAATTGAGCGAGGGTTCCGTCATCGTTTAATAAAATGACAGGAATGTCCTTGTTGGACTCAATAATGTTTAAAGTAAAGGCTAAATCTTGGTTGATGGATAAATCAGACGGATTCAATAAGGTTTTTTGTGCAGCAACGACCAATTCAATTTTTTCCCGTTCCCGTTCTCGCAAGGAAGTAAAAATACGTGCGTTGAGCTCCACCAATTCTACTTTCTTTTTGAGTGCGCTCGCCCATTCTTTGGCTTTAGAGCGCTCGCGTTCAGCGATTTTTTGAATCATTTGATTGGACACAAACAAAGATGCTCCTATGATCAGGAGTGAAACGAAAATCAGCACGACTTTCCAGCGTTGTTTGGCAGAATATATGTCCATTGAAGACGAATTTAAGGAGATTTAGCTTCTTTAACGCACGCTTTCGCAACTTAGTATGCGAGATTCAATCATTTCGCAGATACGTTGGTGGTCAAAATAGCCATGAAATGCCTTGGTTTCAAATTTATCCGCATCGATTTCTAGTATTCTTCTCATCGCTGATGAAAAGGATGACGGATTTCCAGGTCCAACTAAAATTCCAAAAGGAAAGAGGTTCAATAATTCCTGAGATCCGCCTGAATTTGTCGCAATTACGGGAGTGTTATGTGCCAGGGCTTCAATAGTGCTCATCCCGAAGGTTTCAAAGTCAGAAGCCATGATGAGTGCATCTATCGCGTGATAATAAGGACTCGTTTCAGCATGGAAACCACAAAAGTGGACTTGATTCTCCAGATTTTTTTCCTGAATGAGTTGTTTAAGTTCACTTAAATAAGAATCTGGAGAATCTGGCGTTTCTTCGCCAACAATGAGTAATTGGTAATCCGTACTTTGTAGTTGATGAAGGGCTAAAATGGCCAATTCGATGCGTTTTTTTCGATCAATTCTTCCAATCATACCAAAAATCACCTTGTTTTCAGGTAAATTCAGTTGTTTTCGAGTATCGGTTTTACTTACGGACATAATTTGACTAAAATCCAATGCTGAAGGAATGACACAAACAGTTTTCGGGTTGATGCGCGTATCAGACAACACCTTTTTCCTCATGTATTCCAGTGAACAGACCCAGGAACTCAAAAAGGAGTAACGGATGGTTCTATAGAGTTGTTGCTTTTTCTCATGAAACATTAGTTCCATAAAAAAATGAATGTGTATCCGTTTGAATGAGAAGAAAGAAATACTCGCAGCTAAGCTAATATCTGAGGTATTTCGAATCATCACGTTTTGTACTCCCAGATTTTTTAGTTTCAGAAAAATCATCCAGGCACTAAAAAAAGCGTAATGGCGAGCGGGTTTGCGAATACTGATTACCGAAAGATGTGCGTTTAATGCTTCCTTTTCAAGAGGGGAGCTCCTAGTACATATGATGGTAATTTCATGTCCTCGTGCTTTCATCCAAAGCGCATTTCGAAGATGATTCATCTCCAATCCACCCCAACCTCGGGAAGTACATAAATAAGCAAGGTGTAATTTTGTTGTCAAAACGTAATTTCGAGGGCGAATATAGATAAAACGATTAATTTTGTTCGATGATAAAAAATCTTTTAAAAAATCCACTGGCTGTTTTTGCGTTAACATTTGTGGTCTTCGCCATTCCCTTATTTTTCTTCAACATCAGTATTTTCGACGGAGAAATTATCGTCCTGCAAGGAACAAAAGAAATTGGCTTACCAATCAAACTCAGCTTGTCTTATTTTATAGGTATCGGAATAAATCCTGAAGACCTCAAAGACATCGAAGGTTTTCATTTAGTGTCAAAAGGATATTTTCTAGCCGCATGTTTGTTAATCGGCTTTCCTTCTTTAATGGCGTATCGATCTTACATCGCGAATAGGGTCGCGTCAAAATAAATACCATACCTTTAATATATAGTAGCTAAGGATTTTACTTGGTTCGTAAATTACAAACATTTCGTTCGACCGCCATCTACCGGTAAATTTATCCCGTTGATATAGGAGGCTTCCGGAGATGCTAAAAAGCAAACTGCCGCTGCTACTTCTTCTGGTTCAGCGATGCGATTCATCGGTGTTTCTCCACCCATTTCTTGAAAAATTTCCGCTACGGTTTGACCTGTTTTTTCTGATTTTACACCAGCAATTTCCGTAAGACGTGACGTGTTGGTTGCTCCAGGCAATACATTATTCACGGTGATTCCATATTGACCAAGTTCACCTGCAAGTGTTTTACTCCAGTTGGCAACAGCTCCTCTAATCGTGTTGGAAACCCCTAGGTTTGCTAATGGTTGTTTTACGGAAGTAGAAATAATGTTGATGATTCTACCATATCCATCCGCTATCATACCTGGATTCACTGCCTGCATCAAAATATGGTTACAAATGAGGTGTTGATTAAACGTATTGATGAATTCTTCCGGCGCGGCATCTTTAATCAACCCACCTTTTGGACCACCCGTGTTATTCACCAAAACATGCACACGATTTCCGGCATTAACGAATGTTTCGATAACTGTTTGAACACCACTAGGATTTGAAAAATCAGCTACTAAAAATTGATGTTGTTGTCCTTGACTAACATCTAATTTTGAAATGGCAGAAGTTAATTTCTCCTCATTTCGAGCCATTAAAACTAAATTATATCCATTTTTTGCCAATTGACTTGCCACCGCAAAACCTATCCCTTGTGTGCTTCCACAAACCAATGCCATTCGAGTTTTTCCCATCTTCCCTAATCGTTTAATTAGCAACAAAGGTACGCTTTGTTTTTATTTTTTTTAAGTGAAAAAAGATCCTAATTGCTGCTTTTTTGTTTTTTAAACTTTTTGCTATACATTTGATACCTAAAACCTTACTACTATGAAAATTGTTACAACTTTAAAGGGAGTACTCCGTCTTGGAATTTTCGCTCTCTCGTTATTTGTTTCGAATAGCATTTTCGCACAAACGACAATCATTAATCCCACAGGGGATGGTGGCTTCGATAATGGACCTTCATTTTTATCAAATGGCTGGACTGTGGTGAATGATGCAAATTCAGCTAATAACAATTGGTATGTTGGAAATGTACCCGGTGCATTTGCAGGATCTAATGCTGCATACATTTCAAACACCAGCGGAACTACTTGGGCATATTCTCCCACAACTGTTTCTACTACTCACTTTTACCGAGACGTAACGGTTCCGTTAAATGAAAATGTTATCTCACTTAACTTTCAATGGAAAGGGAGCGGTGAATCTGGATGGGATAGATTATTAATCTATGCTGCTCCAGTTACTACAAATCCGTTTTCTGGTTTTCCAGCATCTAATGCGAGTGTATACCCTGGAGCAACTTTATTGTATACTCAGGCAAATAATGCGCAAGCAACGTATACGAATGCTGCAGTTACGATTCCTTCCTCTTTTGCAGGAACAACTTTCCGTTTAATTTTCACTTGGCAAAATGATGCTTCTTTTGGAACATCACCAGGGGTGGCAATTGATAACGTTAGTTTAACTTCTGCAGCTCCGGCGCTATTTACGTCGTCAGCAATTGGTGGACAATGGTCTTCGCCTGCAACATGGGCTGGAGGAGTTGTACCAGCAGGGGGTAATTTAATTACGATTGCAGCAGGTTCTGTTGTCACAATTGATCAGGCTGTTGCATATGCTGAATTAAATGTGAACGGAACTTTACAATGGGGTGCAACATCATTCCCGGTAACTATTGGTGGAAACATTACCATTAATTCAGGTGGAAAATATTTGGCGTATACTTCTGCCGTTGGCGGAGCAACTGGAACACCAACCGCGCTTGGTGGAAATTTCATTAACAATGGATATGCCAACTTTGCTGTTGGAACAACAACAGGCGCCTCTATAACGTTCAATGGAGCGGGGTCTATCTTAGGTGGGTCTGGAGTTTTTGAAGGAGATGGTACGAGAGGAATTATTCGTGGCATCGTTTTTTCTAATATTGGAGCAAACTCGATCACAACAACGCAACCTTTGACTACCTTTAGCTTCGTTCATACCGCAGGTTCATTAAACACGAATGGAAAATTAAGAATTGACAACACGGCGTTAATTCATGGATTACCAATAAATACAAGAGTCGAAAGCGTACATATGACTAACATGGGAGCTAATTATAATGTTGCTCCTGTTGTTTTCGGAAGTGCTGTAACACCTTATTCAAATGGTGCTGCCGCAACAATTGGCACAAGATACTTTAATGGAAACAATGTTTTTTTGTGTACGGCGAACGGAACATTTAATGCCAATCCACCCACTTCCACTGCTCCTACTGAATTTACAACGAGCGGTCCTTCATTAATTTGGATTGGAACATTAGGAACCATCGGAACAAATCTTCCTTACAATCAAGTACTCAGTACTGCAACGCCATATTTCTATGGAGCGAATTTATACCAAGCCTTAACTTCTACTGCTCAAACAGTGATGCCAACGCATACTTCAGGTGTTGCAGGTAATTTCCTTTATTTAGGATTGGCAGCGAAAGTTGCTGTGAATTATGATGCTGCAACACAAACAGTACGTAGCCTTTCAATCACCAACAACGGAACAGGATATAATAGTTCAACTGCACCCAACCTTACCTTTAGTAATGGTGTTGGCGGAACAGGTACTGGAGCAGCAGCAGTTCCAGTTATTTTATACGTATTAAATGGCGGTGGCAACAGTGCTACTCAAAAATCTGGAATTGCAACTATCACAGGAGGATTGAATATTAATAGCGACTCTGGAGCAAGCTCGCTCAGCTCAGACCCTCAAGCCTCTGCTGGGGTAAGCTCTGTCTTCGCAACGAATGGTGGATTCAACTATACAGTTGTACCATTGGTTGGGTTTACGGGTCCAACAGCATTAAACCTTGTTACGAATGTTGGTTCTGGTTACACAGCAGCTCCAACTGTTGTGGTTACCGGAGGAACATTGGTTTCTGGTGCGGCATTAACAACTGCTAACTTTACGGTTACAGTCAATCAAGGAAAAGTAGTGTCCGTTTATTTGAACGCGAACACTTCAGTATATTCCATCCCACCAACACTTTCCTTATCTGCAGGAAATGCAACGCTTGCCTTTCCGGCTGGATGTTGGCCAACAGCGACTGCCAATATCGGTGCTAACAGACAATTATTAAGTTTTAACGTTACGAATAGTGGATTTGGATACGTCGCTGCTCCTACTGTAGCGGTTGGAGCAACTTCAGGTTCAGCAGCTGGTGGAACATTTACTGCGCAAGCAACAGGTCTTTCCGCACGCTGTGGGTTGTACCTACTTGTGTTAAATTATTTTGCTCCAGCGACATCTGCTGTTGCGAATGCAGATGATGCAGCCATTCCTACAAACCGTAAATTAGTGCAATTGCAACTTGCAGGTAACGGAAATGGATTAAACTTAAATTCTGACCTTATATTGTTTGGTTCTTTACCATTTACTTTGGCGGCTAGTGGAAATGTCCCTGGAAATGTCCTCGATTTAGGAGGCAATAACTTAATTTGTACATGGCAAGGGTATGCTGGTGCCTTCAGTACGTTCGGCGCAACCAACGCTTACTTTAAAAATGGTGCGATGACTGTCTATGGAAGAGGTGGCGGAACAACAGGAAGCACCTATAATTTCCCATTCAGCGGAACGTTCTCTTGTAATACAGGAGCAGGAACAGCAATTACCGGAGGTTCTGACATCACTAGAGTGACCGTGAGAGAAACGGCAGCTCCAACCAATACTACGCAAGGGGGTACTGCAGCTGCAGTTGGAAATCGTGCATTCAGAGTTCAAACTCAATCCACGTTGAATCCAATAGGGACTTCAGGTACAAATCCAACGGTTACCTTACGTTATAATTCTCAAGACAACTTAAGCTCTACACAAGACCAGACTTTTGTGGCGGAGGGAACGACTTTGTCCGGACAATGGAACATAAAAAGTGCCGCTATTGGTGCTGGAGGAAATTTAGCAGCTACTGGATTATTAGCTAGTGCAACAGTTGCTCCTGGACCAATTGCTTTAACGGGTGATGTATTTTACGCTTGGGCTGGTTTAGCACCAACAATTACGAGCGTTGCGCCTTTAATCGTTTGTGCAAGTTCAGGTAGTTTCACCATTACGGGAACAAACTTATTAGGAGTTTCTGCGGTAAATATAGGCGGAACACCAGTTTCTTCATTTACGGTGGTTTCTTCCACTCAGATTGATGCATTTGCTGGACCTGGTACAACAGGGGTGGTCTCTATTGTGAAAAATGGAACAACGTATGCTGGAACTCAAACGATTTCAGTAACTCCATCACCGTCAGCGCCAAGTGCGACACCTGCAACGGCAACCGTTTCTTTCGGATCAACAACTACATTTATTGCGTCTTCGAGCACAGCGGGAACATACAATTGGTATTTATTTCCAAATGGAGGCACGACACTTTCAACAGGAGCATCGTTTATTACACCTCCAGCATGTTCGAACACCACTTATTATGTTGGAGAAAGTAATGGATCATGTGAAGGGGCTCGTACGGCTGTCACAGTGAATACGACTCCAATTACAGCTTCATCTTCTATCACTAGTTTTTGTGGAACGGGCGGAAATACTACTTTAAGTGTATCTCCTGTTGACCCGAGTGTTACTTATACATGGACATCCAACACAGCGACCGCATTAATACCTATAAATGTTGGTTCAACGGTTACGGCTACCTTATCTGAAACATCTGAAATTTATTTAACAAGCACCTTAAATGGATGTACTGCATCAAATGCGTTTTCGGTTGGCGTTTATCCTTTGCCAACGGCAACGGTGACAACTTCCGCTTCTGGTGTTTGTCCAGGAACTTCCGCAACGATTAATTCAGGTTTAAGTTCTAGTAACTTCGCTGTTAGTACTATTCCATACGTACCTTATACGATTCCTGCGAATGCAACAACTATTTGCAGTAATGGTGTTCCTACTGTGCCTTTGTCAGGAGGAAACTTAGATGATGGTGGATGGGGAAATATCCCAATTGGATTTACCTTTAATTTCTTCGGAACTAACTTTACTTCGTTAGCAGCTGGTACAAATGGACTTTTGATGTTCGGAGCTGTGCCAGGTTACGGTACTGCTGCTGGACAACTAGGTCAGTTTGCTTTTAACGGTGGACCAGTTTCAGGAGCATACCAGTATTTCCCGAATCCAGCGAATCCTGGAAATGTGATTTCCCTAATGGCCGGGGATCAATATTTTGGAGGTGGTACTGCTGGTTCAGCCTCAAGCGACCTTATTTACTGGACGAGTGGTTTTGCACCAAACCGTGTATTCAACATCCTATACCAAGATGTGAATCGTTGTTGTGGCGCAGCGAATCCAACCTTTAGTGCATACGCTCGATTATTCGAAACGATCGGAACTGTTGAAGTTCATATTTTAAATAATAACCAAAGCACCTTCGCTAACGTAGTAGGCTTACAAGATATCACAAAAACAATTGGCGCGGTTGCTCCAGGCAGACCAACACAAAATCAAGTGACGGGAGTTGCAACACCATGGGGTGTTTCAACACCAGAAGCATGGCGCTTTGTTCCGCCTTCCAATTACACAACTGTTTGGACAGCTACAAACTCGGCAGCGACAACTACGATTGCAACTGGAACAAACATCTTCTCTCAAGCGGTTTCTCCATTAGAGACAACAACGTATGACATTTCGTATACAAATCAAACAACAGGATGTACGAATGCGGTTGGTTCTGCAAATGTGCAAATGGTGATCTTTAGTAATGTTGCGCCAGTAGGTGTGAATACAATTGCGCCTCCGGGAGTTTGTACAGGAAGTAATTTCTCCTTAGCGACTGACTATACAGGTTCATTAAATGGTTTATCTTTTCAATGGCAAGTATCGTTAGACGGTGGTGTTACGTACAATGACATCGTTGGCGCGACTGCTACAACGTATAATACATTGATGAACGCTACGGGAACATATCGTTTACGCATGATTGCTTGTAATGGCACACCATCTTATTCAAGCGCGGCAACCGTTGTAAACAATGCGTTACCATCAATTAGTGTGACTCCTACTTCTGCTCCTTTCTGTCAACCAGGCGGAACAGCGGTAACGATGACAGCATCTGGAACGTCAACATCTTATGCTTGGTCTCCAGCAGCTGGATTAACAGCGACTACTGGTTCAAGTGTTGATGCGAGTCCAACTGCAACAACGACCTATACCGTGACAGGAACCGATGGAAATGGCTGTTCATCTTCAACAACTGCCGTAATAAATCTGGCTTCTTCCGTAACGATGAATAGCACTTTAGCGAGTCCTGCTGCAATTTGTATTAATCAAAATGCAACTTTAACAGCGTTGGCAACTGCGGCTGCGGGAACATACTGTCAACCAGTAACCTCATGTACTTTCCCTGATATGATTACAAATGTATCATTTGGAACAATCAATAACACAACTTTATGTGACGGTGGAGCAACCGGTGGATTTACCTATTTCTCTTCGTTTAACCCAACGATTGCAGCTGGTTCAACACTTCCTCTTTCTGTTTCAACAGGTGGAGACATTGAAGGTGCTGCAGTTTGGATCGACTTCAACAAGAACGGAATATATGAGGCGAGTGAATTGGTATTGAATGGTCTTGCAGGAACAAATCCAGCAACATATACAGGAACTATTTTCATTCCACTTAGCGCAACCAATGGAACGACAAGAATGCGCGTAAGATGTGCATATAACGCCAATCCATCTGCGACGAACATAGGCCCATGCACAAACATTACCTTCGGCGAAACAGAGGATTATTTAATTACCATTACCGGCGGTGTTGACCCATTAACGTATACATGGACTCCAAATACGAATTTGAATAATACCATCGGTTCTTCGGTTATCGTGAGTAATGCCATAGCTACAACTACATACAACGTAGTTGCAACAAGTGCACAAGGATGTGCGGCAACTGGAACAGCAACATTAGTGGTAAATCCGCTTCCTCAAATTGGAGCTGGGAATGACGTTCTGATTTGTACGAATAGTGGATCTCAAGTCTTTACCCCATCAGGAACAGGTGCAGGTGTAGGAGGTTCTTATACTTGGAATAACGGTGCGATTAATGCGCAACCTTACACGGTAACTCAAACTGCTACCTTTATAGTAACAGGAGTGGATGCCAATTCATGTGTCAACTATGATACCTTGCAAGTAGTGTTTTCACCAGTTCCACCGGCAAATGCAGGAGTTGACCAACAAATTTGTATTGGTCAAACCGCAACCTTGCCTGCAACAGGTTTAGCACCATTCACTTGGACTACGACAGCTTACCCTGGAAGTGGAATCTCTGCGCCAGTGGTGAATCCTCTATTGGAAGTGACACCAACGACACCTGGAGTATATACGTATACAGTAGGAGTTATCAATGGAGTAGGTTGTACGAATGAAGATCAAGTTCAATTGACAGTCTGGGCACTCCCTAACATTAACGCAGGTGTTGATCAAACAATCTGTAATGCTTCACCATCGATTCTTGCTGGTTCTGGAGGATTAACATACACTTGGACAAACAGCGTCACAAACGCAACTCCGTTCTTCCCGTCTTCGACTGCAACTTACACAGTTGACGGTGTGGATATCAACGGATGTCACAATGTTGACCAAGTTGTTGTGACGGTATTGCCTCAGCCAATCGTAAATGCGGGTATAGATCAATCTGTTTGTGCGACGACTCCAGTTATTTTAATGGCTCAAACAACAGCAAATACACCAACAGCGGTTACTGGTTTCCAATGGAATAACAGCATTGTCAATGGTTCACAGTTTACACCGAATGCTACAGCTACGTACACAGTAACAGCAACAGGTGCAAATGGATGTACAAACCAAGATCAAGTGGTTGTGACGGTATTGGCATTGCCAACAGTAAATGCTGGAAACGACATCTCCGTTTGTGCTGGATTAAGTGCAACGTTGAACGCAACAGGTGCAGCATCTTATTCTTGGAATAACGGTGTGACACAGGCAATACCTTTCTATCCGAACGCAACGACTACCTACACTGTAGTTGGAACAGGCGCTAACGGATGTACAAACCAAGATCAAGTCGTTGTGAATGTTGGTACTGGACCAAATGTTAGTGTTTCAGGTAATCAAGTTGTTTGTTCGAATGCATCGGCAACGTTAAGCGCCGCTGCTATCAACAGCATGGGTGGTTACTGGACAACAACAAATGGCACCGGGACAATTTCTCCGAACATTTCGAATGGTACTGTAACTTATACTCCATCTTCAAATGATCCAGTTGTAGTTAATTTGACATACGTAGCTTCTAATGCTTGTGGAAACGCATCTCAGTCTACAACCGTAACTGTATTGCCAATCCCAACTGTGAACGCAGGTTTAGACCTTTCAGTATGTTCAGGTTTACCTGTAACATTGTCAGCAACAAGTAATGGATTCATTACATGGAACAACAACGTTTCAAACAACGTAGCGTTTGTACCAGGTTCATCTGCAACGTACACAGTAACGGCAGTAGGAGCGAACAACTGTACAAACTCCGATCAAATGGTCTTGACAGTATTGGCTTTACCAGATGTAAATGCTGGTGCTGACCAAACAATCTGTTCAGGTTCAACTGCAACCTTGAATGGTTCAGGTGCAAATACATACTTATGGAACAATGGTGTTGTGAACAG
>CANMFV010000002.1 GCA_947496835.1 Flavobacteriales bacterium
GTAAAGTGGTTGACTTGAACCTAGAGCAATAATATAATCAAAGCATTTTCGTGCGATATCATATGATTTGTTCTCAACACAAACCAAACCTAATTCCATTACGCGGGAACCATCTCCTTGTACCCGCTTATCTAATGCTTGAGCTTGGATGAATGCTCCATTAAAGTTTTGATTTTGTATAAAAAGCCAAATCAGCATTTCGGAATAAATCAACGGTGCATTTGTTTTTTGTGTCCGAGCAATTAACATTTCTTTCAAGGCTATAAAGTCAGGCGAATCACTTTTTGATAAATTAACGCGGCTATTTATGGCTAATTGAATGGATTCTTTCATGTTTGGTTGAAACTCCAGGTATTCAATGTACTCCCTCATCATTTCCGGCTTATTTCCCATCAAAGAATAATAATCGGCATACTGAAAATTAAAGGGGTAACCTGGGGCCAATTTTCTTCCTTTATCCAAACACGTTTTTGCTAATTCAAACTTACCTCTTGCGACGAACGCTTGATAGATTTGTATGGTTAAACCTGCATTGCTATTTACCTCATTTAGTATTTCATCATAAATTTTGCGCGATTTTGCGAGCTCTTCGATTTCTTCATAAAATTGAGCAAATGTCACTCTCAAATCTAAATCACCACGATTGATGTTCACTTGTTTCTTTAAAATCTTTTCTGCTGTTTTAATGTCTTTTGTTTCCATCAAACACTCATAGTAGCGTGTGAAAACTACCTTAGAAGGATCATTTTCATAGATTTTTTCATAATAAGTGCTTGCCTTATCAAATTCGCCATTGGTGTAATAATACTGCGCTAATTGAATATCGGTTTCTGTTTGACTGTATGAAAAACCAGACAAAAAAATAAAGGAAAATAAAACGATGATTCTCATTAGTGATTTAAATTGTGTTTTCTTAATAAATCAAGGGATAATTGATTTAATTCAGGGTGCAATTTATGGTATGTATCGAGGGTTTCCTCCTTAAGTCGAAGGTATTCTTTAAGTAAAACATCCACTTGATTTATTTTGTTTTTTTCGAATAAAATATAGGATTCATATTTATCTCTGCTGCCTGATCCATTTTCAATATCGGATTTCAAGGCATTTAACGTTCTTCGTTCTTCGCGAATAGCCGTTTTTAGTTGACTGTTTTGTTTCCCTAGAGGCTTCAAGTTTCTTCGCATGATTTTATAGGTGTCCATTTTTTTGCCTAAGACCATGTTTATTGTATCGAGAACTAAGTAGTTTTTAATGCGGATTTCAACGGCATTCGTTGCGGTTTTGACTGCTGTCAATGTGTCAATCTGATTTTTAATCCTGACTTTCTCAATATCCGAAAGACGCTGTTCTAGTTTAGAGATGCGTTGCAATTGTTCATCCTTTTTTAAATCCGCACATGAAAATAATAGAATGCAGCAGGAAATGATAAGGGAGATGGAAAATTTCATATACATTGAACGTAAATATAATGAGTAAAAAAGGTGATAAGTACGGCTAAAGTCCAGCCCGTATACACCTCAACTGGACGGTGTTTATTCAAGTATAAACGAGCTGCAATTGTTAATCCTGAAACGACAATGGCAGCGGGTAAGATCCACATGTCAAAAGATTGTTGTTCTAAAAAAAAAGCAAATAAGAATCCAACTAAAATGCCTGCACCGCCAGCATGCAATGAAATTTTTATCCACCGATTAATCCCCATAAAGATTGCGGTTACAAAGAATCCCGACAATGGAAGCGCATAAAATGCAATGGGTAGTGCTGATTTCGGTGCTTTCACAAAAAACAATAAAAACAAGACCAAAGAATAAGCCATCATCACCAAAAGCGGAATGTTTCGTTCGCGTTGATTTTCAATATCAATGGTACTTATTACTTTTTTTTGATGCAGTGCTAAAAAGGATAATCCTGGAGCAACAGCACTAAACAAGAAAAAAAGAAGGATTAACCTCAATTTCAAATCTGGCATTAAAAAATATAAGGATACTTGTGTCAAGTCTTTTGGAATGGACGGAACATACATTGTCACTAAAATGCCATAAGTTGGCATGAGGAGGGGTAAAAATACCCAAGAGATTAAATGAGCTAGTATTCCTTTCATTTTATAATTCTTTTCGCATTCTGGCAACTGGAATATTCAACTGTTCTCTATATTTTGCTACTGTTCTTCGTGCAATATTATAGCCTTTTTCATTCAATAAATCCATTAATTTCTCATCTGTTAATGGATTGTGTTTGTCCTCAGCTTCAATTGCATCGGATAAAATCTTTTTCACTTCGCGTGTAGAAACTTCCTCGCCACTGTCCGTCGACAGCGATTCTGAGAAAAAGTACTTCAAAGGAAAAATACCGTAATTCGTTTGGACAAATTTAGAGTTTGCCACCCTTGAAATGGTTGAAATATCCAAACCTACAACATCTGCAATGTCTTTAAGAATCATCGGACGAAGTTTCGTTTCATCACCACTCAAAAAATAGGCTTCTTGGTAATCCATTATAGCTCCCATTGTTAATAGTAGGGTTTGCTGACGTTGTTTAATCGCATCAATGAACCATTTAGCACCATCCAACTTTTGGCGAACAAATGAAAGCGCATCTTTATCAGATTTAGAAGACTTTGCTCCTTCTGCATAAGAACGAAGCATTGTTTCATATTCACGACTCACTTTTAATTCCGGAGCATTTCTGCCATTAAGTCCTAGTTCTAAGCGCCCTTCACTTTCAAAGAGAGTGAAATCTGGAATAATTTGCTGGTAATTTTTCGCAGATTCCCGCATTGAACCACCCGGTTTTGGATTTAATTTTAGAATTTCATCTATTGCGTCTTTTAAATCGTGGTCGTCAATTTCGAGTTTTTTCGCAATCTTATCGTAATGTTTTTTGGTAAATTCTTCGAAGTGATTTTCTAGGATTTTTTTTGCCGTATAGCGCGAAATGTCCCCATCTTGCTTCCGTTTGATTTGAATCAACAGGCATTCTTGTAAATTTCGCGCTCCAACCCCTGCCGGATCGAGCTCTTGAACTAACTGTAAAATATCAAGCACATCCTTTTCGCTTACATCCACATTCATGGAAAAAGCCAAATCGTCTACGATTGCTTCAATGCTTCTATTCAGGTAGCCAGATTCATCAAGGTTGCCGATAATGACATCAGCAATGGTGAACTGATCATCCTCCAAATACAATAAATGCAGTTGTTCGGTTAGTTTTTCTTGAAAAGACTGTTCACCAGATAGTGGGATCACACGCTCCTCGTCGTCCTTTGAATGATTATTGGCTTGTGTTTTATAGTCAGCAGAATCATCATCTAAATAGTCAGATAGATCAAACTCCTCATCTCCATCCTCATCATCAAACTCATCCTGTTGTTCAAATTCATCTTCAAAATCATCCGCTCCTTCTTCCAGCGCAGGATTTTCTTCCAACTCTTGTTTGATGCGCTGATCTAATTCCATGGTTGGAACCTGAAGCAATTTCATCAACTGGATTTGTTGAGGAGAAAGCCGCTGTTCCAGTTTTTGTGCAAGGTGTTGTCTTAGCGCCATTGGAATTTCGAAAAATACGAATTAAGGAATAATGTTCTGGCGAATCACTTGGTATATCTCCCAAGTACTGCGGTCATAAACGTAAATTAATACATGCATGTTGTCCGCATTATAGGCGTTGTCTAATTGGTCTGGTACAACAAAACTATAATTTACATAATATTTTCCGTTTTGCATATCTGCCGCTTCTAGAACTCTACCGAACGCTTGTCCGTTCAAGTTTCCGCGGTGAATATCCCTATGAATGTAACTGGAATTGTGTGTGTTATTTAACATTTTTTGATCGCCAACTAAAGAGTCCTCCAAAACATAAGCTACGATTCCCAACTCGTTCGTTAACTGCTGGTCAATTTTATCTACTTCAACATGCAGAAATGCGCCATGCGTTTGTGGGTAATAATTTAACGCCGATTGCATATTTACTTTTAAGGTGTTTTCTGCAAGCATCGCATTCACCTTACTTGTCCAAGCATTAGGACCATGAAAAATACTTCCTCCAGAAAGAAAACGATTGATTGTTCCGTATGGATTACCGCCAAATCCTTCGTCATTCGCACCAAAATAAATGCCTATTTCAACACCTTGTGGGTTGGTGAAATCGATAGGATATTCAGGTGGATCTACTTTTTGAAAATCCCCAATGCCAAGGGGTCCTGCATGCATGGAGGAAACGAATACCCTTCCTTCATGAGTCACTTCCAATTGATGAGCCAAATCTCCCGCTGGCTGACAATAATTACATTGGTGGCCTGTATAATCTTCGAGAAGAATATTTCGGTTAATGTTTGTGTTAGCTGTAAACGTTGGCCATTCATTTGCGACATAATCAGCCCAATTTCCTGGATAAAGTGTGGAATCCAAATCTAAGATGACTTGCGGGGGATATGGGTTGGTAATGCGATCGCACGAGGTGTACAGATACATTGACCAAGCTAAAAGAAATAAAAGAGAAAACTTTTTCATATTAAAAACTTTGGGTAAAGCTAAGTGTTAAACCATTGGAAGCTGGAACAAATCGACATACTCCACCTACGCAAAATAATCCAGCTCGTTGACGACCATAGGAAACGGTGAAACGAGTGGCATCACGAATGTATCCACACGTTAAAATTGGATAATTCACCCGTTTATCTACATCAGGGTTTCCATAATTATATTGATTCATGAAACTGAAAAACCATCCTGGTGAAATCGAGTACTCTACTAATAAGGTCGCCCAATTTCCCTTGTCTTTAATTTCTCCAGCTTCCTTTTGAACAAATAATCCTTGGATTTCTGTGCGTAGGGAATGTTTGGAATTGAATTTATATGCGAACTCTGCAACACCGATGTTTGCATGGATAATTCCATATGCGTCATTGGAGATTTTCACTACGTCATTGTTGATTTTAATGGAGTAGAAACTAAGAATCGTGCTGAATTTCTTATTAAATTTTTTAGTGATGTTGAAGTTGATGTCTTGCCAGTACATACTGTCACTCGCTTGAAAGGGACGACAAACATACGTTACACGCGTAGAATCCAATGGATTAATCCCATCTAAACTCTGTCTAGGCCGATAGGTTGTAGAGAAATTACCGCCTATTGTTGTTCCATACTTTCCGCCAAGTTTTGTTCCCTTTTTAAACGTATAAAGCACATCTGTTTGATAAGCCACTTCACCCAAAGGTTGTGTTGCATAAGGATACAATGTTGCCACTAGATTGTACGTGTGGGTTTTATTCAATGATGGTAGGTAGTTTATAAAAACATCTTGTAAATCTTTTGTTCGATCGGAACGGTAACTCATGTTGTCAACCGATTTTCCAGAAACCAAAATCCCTAGTCCTTTACGTGTATAACTCACATTGAAAACCGAGGCATGACCATAGTTATAAATGTAATTATTGTCACTTGAAGGGTCCTGTTCTTTTTGAACATATTCTAAATCACCATAAAAGTTTTTATAGCGTAATTTCATTCGTCCACCGTATGTTCCGACATTTTGTGGTAATATCAAATCCGGATTATTGTCCTCTTGGTATTTACTTACAAAAGAAGCGCCTAAAACGACATCCAAAGGAAATTCCTTCATCTTTTTTAATCCTTCATTCAAGTGAAATTCGCCATCCAATCCACGAACGATACCATCACCATGTATGACATTTCCACCTTGAAAGGAAAGGCGTTGATAACCATAAACTCCTTTGATTACCAGACCTTTTGTTGGACGAACGATGATGCGAACACCATCCATTACATTGTCGTATCCTAAAGCACGATCTTCGTAAGCTCTAAACGAAAGTCCTGAGCCAAATTGCTCATAAAACGAACCCAAAGTCACATCCACAAAACCATTTGAATAACCAATGTAACGCATCCCAATTCCCGTACCATCAAAACGATTTGGATAACCCTGAATTCTCGGTAAATACGATTCCACCCTCATCCCCGCTTTGAAATTTCCTTGCGTGTAGAAAACGTTCATGTAGGAATTCAATAGACCTTTTTCCACAGGTTGTTTTGCGTCTATAATTGAATCAGCATTTAGGTACTGAAATGTACTTTCAATGTTTCCAGTTAATGAGCCTTGAGCAAAAATTAAAAAATGGAAAAAGAGGCCTATTGCGGCAAGTAAAATTTTATTCATTTGATTTATTTTCCGCTTAGGTGAAGTAACTCTTTGTACAATTTTTCTTCATCTCCTGGCGCAAAGTTATTGTGAGAATAAACAATGTTACCGTTCTTGTCCACTAAAAAAGTGTGTGGTACATTGTTTACACCCATTGCTCGTTTAAAATCGCCATTCGGATCCATTAATACGATATAATCCCAAGCCCTACCATTCACATATACGGGCACTTGACTTTTCGTTTTTTCATCATCAATAGAGACCGCGACTAAGGTTACTCCGGTTTCAGCTTGCCAATCCTCATATAATTCATCGATGGTGTTCAATTCCTTCTTACATGGCGCGCACCATGTTGCCCAAAAACTTATAATAACGGGTCCTTCAACACCGATTGCAGCAGTATTTACCGATTTACCATTTATGTCTTGAAGGTTTACAGATGGAACTTGTTTCAGTTGGCTTTCCGTTGCGTGGGTATCTTGTGAGAATGCTGTTATTCCTGTTAGTAGAACAAGGATAAGTGTAAAAAGTGTTTTCATTTTTATTTTTATTTTTTTGGCTTGTCAATTCAAAAACCTTGCCGAACTCAAAGGTATAAAAAAACAAAGACCTGAAAAACTTTCATCAATTTTGAAAATTAATGAATTTTCCCTATTTTTGAACAAACTGATACTCCATGATGAAATCCTTATTTCTTGCTTGCACACTTATTTTAAGTGTTTTCTCTTATGCTCAAGATGGCATTGTTATTCATGTAGATGGACAAACGACTGATATTTCAGGCGCAACACATACTGTAGTGGCACCTTCGAATGCTTCTTTTGATATTGCGCTGGATGTTGAAAATAATACTGGAAATGCAGCGGCATGGCGTATTACACGATTGCGTTTGGATGCTCCTGCAGGATGGACAGACGCTTTATGTTGGGGACATGCAACGGATCAATTTGGTGGAACATGCTATTCATCAGGACAAATGAATACAAACCCATGGACATCACCAGGATCTCAATCTGTTCTTTTCACCATCAATGACGGCGAATATGGAAAATTGAAGGCTTCTATTGATCCTGCTGACGGTGTTTTTGGAACGGCACATTACCGTTATTTTATCTCTACAAATGGACTGTCTTACCTAGACTCTGTTGATGTTGTTGTGGATTACTTAGCATCTGTGAAACCGGTAAAAGAAGAAATTGGAGTAAGCATTCACCCAAATCCATCATCAGAGTATGTTTCCATCCAACTTGCCGGTATGGATCAATCCACTTTCAAATTAATGGATGCCGTTGGCAATGTAATCATGAAAGAGACGATTCACGGTAGTAAGAAAATCAATGTGGGTGATTTTAGTAATGGAATCTACTTCCTTACTTTTGAAACTTCAACGGGTAAAACCATTACCAAAAAATTAGTGGTTCGTCACTAAATTGTTACTTTCAATCTTTTCGAACTCGTTAGACAAGATTATTGTCTAATTTCGTACTATGTCCAAAAAAAGGTATCCAAAACCAGCTCCCGGTAAAAAAAAATCTGGTATCAATGCGATTTTAATTCGCTTATTCGAGAAACACCCCGGTGTTGAATTAACACACCAGCAAATTTGTACCATGGTTGAGGCTCGGGATCCCATGAGTCGTCAAGTTGTGTTCGAAGGCTTGAATGCATTAGCAACTAAAAATGCCATCAAACGAATCAATCATTTTACTTATAGCCTAAGTGGTGAATCCAACTTAGTTGAAGGAGTCATCCAATTGACGCAACGAGGAGCAGGATTTGTTGTCGTTGAAGGAAAAGAAAAAGACGTGTTTATTGCGCCACAGAACATTGGACAAGCTTTAAATGGCGACACAGTAAAGGTGCGCGTATTTAAATCAGGACCAAATAGAGACGAAGGAGCAGTTGTTGAAATCAAAGAAAGGGAGCGTGTTCAATTTGTTGGAACAATCCAATTCGGGGATAAAACTGCGCTACTTATTCCAGATAATAACCGCAGTGGCTTAGAAATTCGTGTCGCAAAAGAACACCTAAATGGTGCACGTGACGGAGAAAAAGCGCTTGTGAAGATTACTGTTTGGCCAAAATCTGCGGAAAAACCATTTGGGGAAGTCGTTGCAATTTTAGGTATGCCTGGTAGTAACGACACAGAAATGCTTTCTATTTTATACAACCAAGGAATCAATCCAATTTTTCCAGATACAGTTTTAGAAGAAGCGGAACGTGTCCCTGTCGAATTGGACGATAAAGAAATTGCCACACGTAGAGACTTTCGACAAGTTCTCACCTTTACCATCGATCCATTCGATGCGCGTGACTTTGATGATGCTATCTCCTATGAAGAACTAGAAAATGGACATTATGAATTAGGCGTTCATATTGCGGATGTTAGTCATTATGTTCGTCCAGGAATGGCGATGGATGCTGAAGCATTACTTCGATCGAACTCTGTATACTTAGTTGATCGTGTAATTCCCATGTTACCGGAACAATTATCGAACATTGCGTGTTCATTGCGTCCACACGAAGATAAATATACTTTTTCAGCTGTTTTTGAAATGGATGAAAAAGGAAAAGTTTATAAAGAATGGTATGGAAAAGGCGTGATTCACTCGGACCGTCGTTTCACTTATGAAGAAGCACAAGAAATCATTGAAGGACAAGATGGCGATCATCACATTGTCATCCGTAAACTTAATGGGGTAGCACATATTTTAAGAAAACAGCGTTTAAAAGATGGTGCGTTAAGCATTGAATCCGAAGAAATGCGTTTTCGCTTAAATGATGTTGGAAATCCATCAGAGGTGGTCATCAAAACCTCCAAAGACGCGCACAAATTAATTGAAGAATTTATGTTACTTGCGAACCGCAAAGTAGCCACATTCCTATCGAAACCTGAAAAGGGCAGAGACCCATTTCCAATGATTTACCGCGTTCACGACTCACCAGACCCTGGAAAAATGGATGTTTTCTCTGTCTTCATTGAGAAATTCGGACACAAAATTGATTTACACGATACACAGTCTATTGCAAAAAATTTAAATGCTTTGTTCGAAGAGATCAGGGAAGAAAATGAGTTTTCACTTGTTCAATCAATGGCAATCCGATCGATGGCAAAAGCTTCCTATGAGACTGAAAACATCGGACATTATGGATTAGCTTTTAAGCACTATAGCCATTTCACTTCACCAATTAGACGTTATGCAGATTTAGTGGTTCACCGAATTTTACAAGAGGAACTGACGAGCAAACAGCATAAGTATGGTGGTGAATTAAAAGCGATTTGCACGCGCATTTCTAAAAATGAACGCAAAGCCTCTGAAGCTGAGAGAGAATCGACGAAATATTTCCAAACGCTATTCGTTATGGATCACTTGGGAGAAGTTTTTGAAGGAACCATCTCAGGAATTGCCGAACACGGTATGTTCGTACGCATGGATGAAAATCATTGTGAAGGAATGGTTCCAATGTCGGAAATTCCAGGAGATCGCTATTATTTCGATCAAGACAACTTTAAAATCACGGGAGCACGCTTTAGAAAAGCATTTAATTTCGGTGATAAGGTCCGTGTGAAAATAGCCAAAGTAAATCCTAAAAAACGTCAGATTGACCTAGAATTAGTGGTTGACTAATACAAGAAATTATTATACGGATAGCGTACGCGAAAAATCGTTTTAACTTCTTCGTAAAGCACTTCTTTCAATTCCTCCACATTCTCCTTGTTTTGAGCAGAAATAAACACACATTTGGTTTTATTCATTTTTGCCATCCATGACTTTTTGAGTGATTCCAATGTTCTTACATCTTCTTCCTCTTCGTTCATTTCATTTAGGATTGGTTGATACGCATCGATTTTGTTGAATACAACAATGGTTGGCTTCTCCGTTTTATCAATTTCGTTTAATGTTTCGTTTACCACATTAAACTGGTCTTCGAAATTTGGATGAGAAATATCCAAAACATGAATGAGTAAATCTGCTTCGCGTACCTCATCTAAGGTCGACTTAAACGACTCCATCAATTGTTGGGGAAGTTTACGAATAAATCCAACTGTATCTGTAAGAAGCATTGGCATATTGTCAATCACCACTTTACGAACGGTGGTGTCCAAGGTGGCAAACAATTTATTTTCTGCAAAGACATCAGATTTGGAAAGTAAATTCATCAAGGTACTTTTACCAACGTTTGTGTAACCTACAAGAGCAACGCGAACTAGTTGTCCTCGGTTACTTCGCTGAATGGTCATTTGTTTATCAATATCTTTTAGTCTTTCCTTCATTAAGGAAATGCGCATTTGAATGATTCGGCGGTCTGTTTCAATTTGGGATTCTCCCGGACCACGTAAGCCAATTCCACCTTTCTGACGCTCAAGGTGAGTCCATAGTCTTGTCAAACGAGGCAACATGTACTGTAATTGCGCTAACTCAACTTGTGTTTTTGCGTGGAACGTACGAGCGCGACTAGCGAAAATATCTAAGATTAAAATCGTTCTATCTAACACCTTACATTCCAACTCTCGTTCGATGTTTCGCAATTGAGAAGGCGACAACTCGTCATCGAAAATAACCATCTCGATGTCCATTGCTTTCATGTACTGTTTGATTTCCTCAAGCTTACCTGTACCAACGTAAGTACGTGGATTTGGATAAGGTAATTTCTGTAAGAATTTTGTGTGTGTTATTGCCCCAGCAGTTTCAGCTAAAAACTCCAATTCATCCAAATGTTCATTGGCAATTACCTCATCTATTTCTGAAGTAATTACGCCTACTAAAATACAAGATTCCTCTACTGCATCTACTGTTACGTGGCCTTCTTGCATTATTTTCTCAAGGTTTTAATGTGTTGGATAACGCAATCCATGTTTTGCTCAGTCTCTAAAATCGCAGACATGGGCGGCATAGCATTCTTACCCTTTTGCAGTATTTTTTTAATTTGCTTGTCACTTAATTGTGATTGCGACAAGTCTTTCGCTCCTGACCCTCCCATTTTCCCGTCTTCACCGTGACAACTCGTACAATTTAGAGTATACAATGAAGCTCCTTTTTCAGCAGGCGTTTCAATCGGTAAAGCATCGTTATTTTTGGATGATGAATCAGTCCCACAGGAAGTTAATCCCGCTAAAAACAAAAGGAAGAAAAAACGATTTAGAACCATGATCCTCCAAGTGCTGTTCGGAATGGCCAAGGAATAGAAGCAATGATCAAAATGAAACCTATCACATAAAATAATTTAATCGGTTTAAATTTCTCAGAATCCGTTGTGCCTCTTTTAGATTTACTGTATCCAACCGTCACCAACACAATAGCAATAAGCATCCCCATTATGTGTTCCATGCCGTAAAAACGATACACCGCCTCTTTCATCCAACCATCAAAAAATTTCACTTTTCCAGATGTGACAAAATATTGAATCAATCCGATGATTAATTGGGTATGCAATGTAATCATGGTGAATAAATTGATCATTTTGTGTTTCTTTTCAAACTTCTTTGCCGTGAAAGCATTTACAATTGCAAGTAATAAAAGAATAATGGCTACCCAACGTAAGCCAGAATGAGCGTGATTTAAAATAGTATTCATATCTAAATAATTTAGTCGTTTAATTTTAATACAGCTAAAAATGCTTCCTGAGGAACTTCTACTCGTCCCACTTGGCGCATACGTTTTTTACCTGCTTTTTGTTTCTCTAATAATTTACGTTTACGGGAAATATCACCTCCGTAACATTTTGCCGTAACATCTTTTCTCAAGGCTTTGATTGTTTCACGCGCAATTACTTTCGCGCCGATGGCTGCTTGAATCGGAATTTCAAATTGCTGTCTTGGGATTAATTCGCGCAATTTTACACAAATGCGTTTTCCAAGATCGTAGGCATTACTGCGGTGGACCAATGCAGATAATGCATCCACTTGCTCTCCATTTAATAGTAAGTCCATTTTGATCAAATCTGACTCTTTGTACCCAACTGGATGATAGTCAAACGAAGCATATCCTCGAGAAACAGATTTCAAACGGTCATAAAAATCGAAGACAATCTCTGCCAATGGCATTTCAAAGGTAATTTCCACGCGGTCTTGTGTCAAATACACTTGGTTCTGCAATTCACCACGTTTTTCAATACATAAAGTCATAATTGCACCAACATATTCTGTTTTCGTGATGACTTGTGCTTTGATATAAGGCTCTTCAATTCGTTCCATTCCAGATGGATCAGGAAGTTCAGATGGATTATTTACAATCATCGCATCCTCCGGATCTTTTTTCATGTATGCCTTGTAAGAAACATTGGGAACCGTTGTAATCACGGTCATGTTAAACTCGCGTTCCAAACGTTCTTGAATGATTTCCATGTGCAACATTCCAAGGAATCCACAACGGAAACCAAATCCAAGTGCTGCTGATGATTCAGGTTCGAATACCAACGATGAGTCATTGAGTTGCAATTTTTCCATAGAATAACGCAACTCCTCATAATCTTCATTGTCGACTGGATAAATTCCAGCAAATACCATTGGTTTTACATCCTCAAATCCTTTGATAGGAACTTCGCATGGATTTTCTGTGTCGGTAATGGTGTCGCCAACTTTTACTTCGTTTGCCTGCTTGATTCCAGAAATAATGTATCCTACGTCACCTGCTCTCACTTCATTTCGAGGGGAAAGCTCCATTTTGAGAATTCCAATTTCATCTGCATTGTAATCTCTGCCTGTATTCAAAAAACGAACTTTTTGTCCTTTTCTCAATATACCGTTTTTTATCCTGTAATAAGCAATAATTCCTCTAAATGGATTGAAAACAGAGTCAAAAATCATGGCTTGTAATGGCGCTGACTCATCTCCTTTTGGTGCTGGAATTTTGTTTACAACAGCTGCCAATATCGCTTCTACACCGAGACCTGTTTTTCCAGATGCTTGAATGATGTCTTCTAAATCGCAACCAATTAATTCCATGATTTGATCTGAAACTTCTTCTGGCATCGCGCCAGGTAAGTCCATTTTGTTTAGAATTGGAATAATTTCCAAATCGTGTTCTAATGCCAAATATAAATTTGAAATCGTTTGCGCCTCAATTCCTTGGGATGCGTCGACAATCAACAAAGCTCCTTCACATGCTGCGATTGAACGCGAAACTTCGTACGAGAAATCAACGTGTCCTGGGGTGTCAATTAGATTCAAAATATAATCTTTCCCTTCAAACTTGTAGCTCATTTGAATGGCATGACTCTTAATGGTAATTCCACGTTCGCGTTCCAAGTCCATGTCATCCAAAGCCTGAGCCTTCATGTTTCGGTCGGAAATCGTTCCGGTAGTTTGAAGTAAGCGATCGGCGAGGGTACTTTTTCCGTGATCGATGTGTGCAATAATGCAGAAGTTTCGAATGTGATTCATAGCGGAAACAAAAATACGACTTTCCTACTGAATTCAAGTCTTCCATTCGGAGTAACTTAAGGATTTACGATAGAAATTTTTGCTAAATCATTAGAAAAGGGAAATCAGACAATTGGCACGTTGGATTTACTGTAAAATCGTTCGATTGATATTTCCTTGTCTAGTGGAATTCCTTCGAACATGAAATCAGCTAATTCCCTCGCTAACGTTGGCGCCATAAGGTAACCCTTGGTTCCTAGTCCGTTGAATAAATACAGGTTTTTTATACTGTGATGCGCTCCGAGAATTGGTCTGCGATCTAGAACAGTTGGACGCACGCCAACTTGTTGGTCAATAATTTCATAAGAATAAGATCCCAAAACACTCAGATGATCCATTAACTCTTTTTTCGCCTCCTCGGTTGGTGTCAAGTCTGGATTGTCCCATTCATAGGTCGCGCCGATGCGAAAAACATTGTTTCCCAATGGAAGGACAAAACATTTCCGGTTGAGTGATTCGTTTTCTGGAATTTCTTTAGAGTGGACTCGTATGCTTTGTCCTTTCGTTTGTTGTATTGGTAGCTCCTTAAAAAATGGCGTGTTCATTTGTTGATACCCAACAGCGAAAACCACTTTGTCGTAGGTTTTTCCATTATAGTTTAGGTTAATTTCATCAAAACTTGATAAATCAAAATCTTCTTTTAACAAGCTTCCTTTTCGTTCAAAATAATCAAGATTGTGTTCATAATATGCTTTTGCATCCACCCAAAAACACGATTTTAATCTTCCGCTTCCAAATTGATTATGGGCCCGGGAATAGGACTCATCAGCAGGGGTGATTTCCGATAAGTACGTTTGAAATTCTGGCGTCTTTTGTCTGTCCAACCAATAATTTCGTTCCTGTTCAGAGGAGAGCATGCGGCGGATGACAATAGGATGAAATAATTTAGAATCAAGCACCTGTTCTAACTGAAGATAATAATTTCTTGCATCAATCATGAACTCATCTAATCTCCAAGACTTATTCATCCTTCGAAAAACCATTGGATTAACCATTCCAGCGGCAACAGCTGTGGAGTGATTTATCCCCCGATCCACTAATTGAACACGGTGTCCGTTGGCGATAAGTTGATGCGCCAAGCAAGTGCCTGCGAGACCTGCTCCAATAATTAATACGTGTTGAGATTCCATCCTTATTTTGCTATGGCGAAGCTAAGTAAACTTATTTGAAGATCTGGGTATTGAGAACGTAATAGTTGAGCCATAGCTTCGAGCGTAGATCCTGTGGTGATTACATCATCTACAATGGCAACATGACGATACGTCATTGCTTTTTTTCCTATACTAAATTGTTCGCTTGCATTATCCCATCGAAGGAATCTGTTTTTTCTTGTCTGACTTGAATTATTATTCTTTTTCTGAACAACATCCATTAAAATTGGAATTTTCAAAATCTCCGCTATGCCCTCTGCTAATAACTCACTTTGATTGTATCCACGTAAAAAACGTTTTTGAGGGTGGATAGGTACTGGAATCAATGCTTCTATCTCTTTATACTTATCGCTATTCAAAATTGTTTTTCCCATCACCTCGCCAAAATGCCTTCCGAGGGGTGCTTTAAATTGATATTTCAAGGCATGTAGAATATCTTGAATCGGTTTTTCTTTTTCAAAAAAGTACAACGCGAACGTTTCACTTAATTCAATCCGCCCCCAAAAAAGTTGGTCCATTCCGCTGGCAACCTCATAGGATTCAAAATACGTTCGTTGCAATTTATCCCAACAAAATCCACAGATATGTTTTTCAAATCGCGACAGCTCATAGGAACATTGCAGGCAAACATTTGGAAAAATGAGGTGCTGAAGTCCCTCTAAATATCGTGCAAAACTTTCAGAAATTATATCGTTTTTCAAGTACATCTAGAATTGTGTAAGTATGAACATTAACGTGTTCAAAAACTCATTCATTGTTTTTAGGTGAAAATAAAATTCCACCATAACTTTAATGACCTAATTCACTTAATGAATTTATTTGACTTATTGAATGATGTCGCAAGGAATAGTTATTAAAATCAGCACATTGTTGATGTGAATATCTTTCCAATTTATGTTGAAAATTGCTGTAGGGTTTGTTGGTGCGAGGATTGCGGTTTTCGGTGTTAATAACATCACGGAAATGTTCATTTCTTTAATTGATTTAAGAATGTTTTTTGACAATTTTTGTAGTCTCAAGTTTTGCCAGTGTTAAGTTCAAATTATCGAACAGTTAAGGTAATTGAGTAATACAAAAACAATTTAACGATATTGGGGTTTAGAGATAATGTCTTTCTATGTCCTTTTTACTTTATAAATTATTTAGCAGCTTATGACAACATCTTTACGCGAACCGATTCTTGAAGAAAACAAAAGCCGTTTTGTATTATTTCCGATTCAACACGATGATATTTGGAGTTTTTACAAAAAAGCAGAAGCAAGTTTTTGGACAGCAGAAGAGATTGATTTATCGCCAGATCAAATTGACTGGGAGAATAAATTAAATGATGACGAACGTCATTTCATCAAACACATACTTGCTTTCTTCGCCGCTTCTGACGGGATTGTAAATGAGAATCTTGCGGAAAACTTTTTATCTGAAGTGCAATATACGGAAGCGAAATTCTTTTACGGAAATCAAGTTGCAATGGAAAACATTCACTCAGAAACGTATTCGCTTTTGATTGATACTTATATCAAGGACTCTGCAGAAAAAACCCATTTATTCAATGCAATCGACACACTTGATTGCGTAAAGAAAAAAGCAGAATGGGCATTGCGTTGGATTGACAAAGGAGATTTTGCTGAACGATTAGTAGCTTTTGCAGCTGTTGAAGGGATTTTCTTCTCTGGGTCTTTTTGCTCTATTTTCTGGTTAAAGAAACGTGGGTTAATGCCTGGACTATCTTTCTCAAATGAATTGATTTCACGTGACGAAGGATTGCACTGTGACTTCGCGTGTTTGTTGTACAACAACCACTTAGTGAATAAACTTTCCAAAGACAAAGTACGTGAGATTATCATGAACGCTGTAGAAATTGAAAAAGAATTTGTCACAGATGCCATTCCAGTAAAACTTATTGGAATGAACAGCGATCTAATGCAACAATACATTGAATTTGTTGCGGATCGTCTACTAGTTGAATTGGGTAACGAACGTGTATACAACACATCAAATCCATTTGACTTTATGGAAATGATTTCCATTCAAGGAAAAACAAATTTCTTTGAAAAACGCGTAGGTGAATACCAAAAAGCTGGGGTGTTGGCTGGTGATGCGAACAAAGAATTCAGCATGAACGAAGAATTTTAATTATTTAATTGCCATATTAAGGATGTACGTAGTAAAAAGAGACGGAAGAATAGAAACTGTGAAGTTTGATAAAATCACAGCACGAATCATTAAAATGTGTTACGGATTAGACCCATTGGTATCACCAGAGGCAGTAGCTATGAAGGTGATCGAAGGAATCTATGATGGAGTATCCACATCGGATTTGGATAATCTTGCAGCAGAAGTTGCCGCAGCGAAAACAATCGATCACCCAGATTACGCGTTGTTAGCTTCCCGTATTGCTGTGTCTAACTTACACAAGGAGACGAAAAAAACGTTCTCTGAAGTAATAGACGATTTACATCACTATATCGATCCTAAAACAGGTCAAAACGCATCGTTGGTTGCTGACGACGTTTACGAAATTATTCAAGAAAACAAGGAGGCGTTTGACTCTAGTATCATTTACGATCGTGATTTCCGCTACGATTATTTTGGGTTTAAAACATTGTCTCGTTCTTATTTGATGCGTTTGAACGGTAAAATTGCCGAGCGGCCACAACAAATGTTGATGCGCGTTGCTATTGGTATTCATAAAAAAGATGTGGCGTCTGCCATCAAGACATACAACTTGATGTCTGAAGGTTGGTTCACACATGCTACACCAACGTTATTCAACGCTGGAACTCCTAAGCCTCAAATGTCATCATGTTTCTTGCTTACAATGAAATCAGATAGCATTGAAGGAATTTACGACACGTTGAAATCTTGTGCGCAAATTTCACAATCTGCTGGTGGAATTGGATTAGCGCTTCATGATATCCGAGCAACTGGATCATACATCAAAGGAACAAACGGAACATCCAATGGAATTGTTCCAATGTTACGCGTTTTCAATGATACAGCTCGCTATGTTGATCAAGGTGGTGGAAAGAGAAAAGGATCTTTTGCCATGTACATCGAACCATGGCATGCGGATGTATTCGATTTCCTTGATTTGAAAAAGAATCATGGAAAAGAAGAACAACGTGCACGAGATTTATTCTACGCGCTTTGGATTCCAGACTTATTCATGAAGCGTGTAAAAGAAAATGGAGAATGGACTTTGATGTGTCCGCACGAATGTCCTGGACTTTCTGATACACACAGCGCTGAATTTGAAGCATTGTACACGAAATACGAAAAAGAAGGAAAAGGAAGAAAAACTATCAAAGCGCAAGATCTTTGGTTTAAAATCCTTGAATCACAAATTGAAACAGGAACACCTTACATGTTGTATAAAGATGCGGCGAATGCTAAATCTAACCAACAAAATTTAGGGACAATCAAATCATCTAATCTTTGTACAGAGATTATTGAATATACTGCCCCTGATGAGGTTGCTGTTTGTAACTTAGCTTCTTTAGCGCTTCCAAAATACGTAACAGAAGACGGGAATTTTGATCACGATAAGTTATTCGAAGTTACTTATCAAGCGACCTTGAATTTGAACCGTATCATCGATGAAAACTTCTACCCAGTTGTGGAAGCGAAAAACTCTAACCTTCGCCACCGTCCAATCGGGCTCGGTGTTCAAGGATTAGCAGACACTTACATCATGATGGGACTTCCATTTGAATCTGATGAAGCACGCGCATTGAACCGTGAAGTATTTGAAACAATTTATTTTGCTTCTATGTCCGCTTCAAAAGACCTTGCTAAAGTTGAAGGACCTTACGAAACAATCAAAGGTTCTCCTGTATCAAAAGGAATCTTCCAATTTGATATGTGGGGAGTTACACCATCGAATCGTTGGGAATGGGATGTGTTGAAAGAAGAAGTAATAAAGCATGGTGTTCGTAATTCCTTATTGTTAGCACCGATGCCAACTGCTTCTACTGCTCAAATTCTTGGTAACAACGAATGTTTCGAACCATATACTTCGAACATTTACACACGTCGTGTACTTTCTGGAGAATTCATTATTGTTAATAAACATTTATTGAAAGACCTCGTTCGTGAAGGATTGTGGACTAAAGACATGCGTCAAAAAATCATGACTGCAAATGGATCTGTTCAAAACATTAACGAAGTACCTCAACGATTAAAAGATTTATATAAAACAGCTTGGGAAATTTCTCAAAAAGCAATTATTGATCAAGCAGCTGATCGCGGAGCCTATATTTGTCAAAGTCAATCCTTGAACATCTTCATGGAGAATGCAAACTTTGGGAAATTGACTTCGATGCATTTCTATGGTTGGGAGAAAGGATTAAAAACGGGTATGTACTACCTACGTACAAAAGCAGCAACTGATGCGATTAAGTTCACAGTAGAAAAAACAGTGGTTGAAGAACCTACTGCGAAATCTTTGGAGGAGAGCGCTGAGGCAATTGCTTGTTCACTCGACAACCCAGATAGTTGTGAAATGTGTTCTGGATAGAAGCGACGTTAGTTGGTTATATACAGAACGGAAATTCACGAGCTTGTCTCGCTAAATGTGTTCTGGATAGAAGCGACGTTAGTTGGTTATATACAGAACGAATTATATTTTAACTTATTAGGTACAAACCCCCGCTAGCGGGGTTTTTTTTGTTTTAAAAATTTAGCTGAAATTCTGAAAAGAGCGCTAGATAAAATCCATTTATCGAAAAAAATACACTAATTTTGCGCTTTCTTTTACACCTCATGACAGATTTAAAAAACATCAAAAACGCCTTAATTTCAGTCTATTACAAAGATGGTTTAGGTGATATTGTGCGTGAATTGCACAAAAACAACGTAACCATTTACTCCACAGGAGGAACTTTGGCCTTTATTCAAAATCTGGGCGTTCCTGTTATTGCAGTAGAGGATTTAACTGGTTTTCCTGAAATATTAGGTGGAAGGGTAAAAACATTGCACCCAACTGTTTTTGGTGGGATTTTAAACCGTCGTGCTTTAAAGGCAGATCAAGAAGCAATTACTAAATATGGAATCCCCTCCATTGATTTGGTTATTGTTGATTTATATCCTTTTGAGGAAACGGTATCATCAGGAGCTAATCACAGTGAAATCATCGAGAAAATAGACATTGGTGGAATTTCCTTAATCCGTGCTGCAGCAAAAAATTTCCAAGATGTGGTCATCATTCCATCCATGAAACATTATGCATCATTTCTAGAAATCCTTTCTACTCAAAATGGCGCAAGCAGCTTGGAACAAAGACAACATTTTGCAGGTGAAGCTTTTCATGTTTCATCCCACTACGATACCATGATTCATCATTATTTTGTTCAAAATAATAGTCCATATCTAAAACTAAGTATTGAAAATAGTGAAGCACTTCGATATGGTGAAAATCCACACCAAAAAGGACAATTCTTTGGTGATTTAGATGCTTTGTTTGACAAATTACACGGGAAAGAACTTTCTTACAATAATCTATTAGATGTAGATGCAGCCGTTAATTTATTACAAGAATTTAAAAATGATGGTCCTACTTTCGGGATTTTGAAACACAATAATGCATGTGGTTTAGCTACACGTCCAACTCTAAAAGAAGCTTATGAAGTTGCATTAGCTGCTGATCCAGTTAGTGCATTTGGTGGGATTTTGATAGCGAACCAACACATTGACATGGATACAGCCATTCTTATCAATGAGTTGTTTTGTGAAGTACTCATCGCGCCTAGCTATGCTGATGAGGCCCTTGAATTATTAAAAAGTAAAAAGAACCGTATCATTCTCGTTCAAAAAGAAACGGCATTGCCTCAACAACAAGTACGCTCTATTTTAAATGGTGTTCTTGTGCAAGACAGAGACAATAAATCTGAAACTAAAAGTGATTTAGTTGTGAAAACAATACTAGCTCCATCTGAACAAGAGATCGCTGATTTATTATTTGCCAATAAACTGGTGAAGCACACAAAATCAAATACGATTATCCTTGCCAAAAACGGACAATTATTAGCAAGTGGAACCGGTCAAACTTCGCGCGTTGATGCATTGAATCAAGCCATTCACAAGGCTAAGACTTTTGGGTTTGATTTGAACGGCGCGGCCATGGCTAGTGATGCATTCTTTCCATTTCCTGATTGTGTTGAAATTGCTCATTTAGAAGGTATCGATGCTGTCATTCAACCTGGAGGTTCCGTTAAGGATGATCTATCCGTTGAATATTGCAATAAACACGGAATGCGCATGGTATTTACCGGTGTGCGCCACTTTAAACACTAACTTTGCATATATTTACATTAAATTGTAACCTTTTCTCCGAATCTCTCGAAAAAGGTAC
>CANMFV010000003.1 GCA_947496835.1 Flavobacteriales bacterium
ATCAACTTTGGACCTGGATACTGGCAGTTTGTTTACCAAAAAACACAAATGGTTCAAGCAGCTACACCGTTAATCACGTTCAAAGTAGATATGAATAATTACACTGGAACTTTTAACACCGTTTATGTAAGTGGTACATTCAATAACTGGAGTGGTAACGCTAACCCAATGACTGATGCGAACGCAGACGGAATTTGGGAAGTAACTTTACCAATTAATCCAGGAGCAATTGAATACAAATTCTCTTTAGACAACTGGTCAAACTCTGAGCAATTTGCTGGTGGTGAAACATGTACAGTAACAAATGGTGGATTCACTAACCGTTCTTACACGGTTGCTGTTGACGCAAACTTAGGTGCAGTATGTTACGAAAGTTGTTCAGTTTGTACTTCGGATGTTACATTCCGTGTAAACATGAATAACTATAGTGGCGCACCGTTCACAGGCGTATTCATCAACGGAACATTCAACGGATGGAACGGAACTTCTAATCCAATGAGTGATGTTGATTTGAATGGGGTTTGGGAGGTTACGTTACCATTACCGAACGGAACAATCGAATACAAATTTACATTAGACGGATGGAATGCTTCTGAGCAATTTGCTGGAGGTGAGACGTGTACAATCACAACAGGTGGATTCACAAACCGTGTTTACACAGTTACTGGTGCTGCTGACTTAGGGAATGTATGTTATGAAAGCTGTACTGAATGTGTAGGTGGATTGGATGAAAATGCTGCGGCAACATTCACATTAATGCCGAATCCAGCTCAAACAACGTTCAACATCGTTTCTACTGAAACAATCACAGAAATTGAATTAGTTGACTTAAGCGGAAAATCAGTTCGCAAAGTAACAGGAACTAATCAGGTAAATGTTGCTGACCTTGTTCAAGGAATGTACACAGTAATCGTTCGTTCTGAAAATGGAACATCTACATCACGTGTGATTGTTGAATAATCCTTTCAAATACATAATTGAAATGAAGAGGGGCTTGTCCCCTCTTTTTTTGTTTCAAAAAATGGCATTTAACGTTATCCATCCTCGTACTTTCCGTACTTTTGTCCCATGGATCACGACATCGAATTGAAATTTCAACAAGTTAAAAAAAGCCTAGAAAAAGACTTCGGGCCCGGACTAGACGTGTCATCGTTATTGTTTCTTATTGGAGTGAACGAATTAGGAATTGGCTACAAAAATTTCAGTAAACAGGAAAAGACGGAATTAATGCACATTGCCATTTGCACCTTACTTGAACCCTATGGTTATTATGAATTTGAAGGGAGGGATAAAGACCAATGGCCCCACTTTAAACTAAACCAATTAATTCCTGCACTTGGACATCAAGAAGAACAGCATTTAATGAAAGAGGCAATGATTGACTACTTTGTTCAAAATGACTACTATAGACCTGATGAATCGGAATGATTTTCCCCGACAAAAGAGCTTGAAAAAATGTTGCATTACAACAAGCTTAATTCGTAATTTTGCACCATGACCCAAGAGACTGCTCAAGCTCCATCCACATTTAAAACCTATTTGGTTTTTACCAAGTTTCGATTGTCTTTTCTGGTGATTTTATCCGCACTTTCTGGGTATTTATTTGCCGGTGGGAAAGATGGCTTGGTGATTTTTTATTTAATGCTTGGAGGAACATTTGTAACTGCAGCTTCGAACGGTGCGAATCAAATATGGGAACGTGATTTAGACAAATTCATGAACCGCACCAATCGACGTCCTTTACCTACCGGACAAATGTCCCTGCGTGAAGCGTACATCATTTGTGTGTTCTCTCTTATCAGCGGAACGATTTTATTAGCTTTAATCAATTGGAAAAGTGCCATTTTAGGTGTTCTCGCTTTTATCAGTTACGTTTTTATTTATACGCCGCTTAAACAAAAAACACCTTGGGCAGTATTCGTTGGTGCGTTTCCTGGTGCCATACCGCCATTATTAGGCGCAATTGCGCACACCAATGCATTTGGTTTCGAGCCTGGAGTTTTATTTTTCGTTCAATTCACATGGCAATTCCCTCATTTTTGGGCGATTGCATGGGTCTTATACGACGACTACAAAAAAGCAGGATTTTCATTGTTGCCTTCTCGAACAGGGAGATCTAAACATTCTGCCTTTCAAATCATGTTGTATGCATTGGCACTGATTCCATTTAGCCTCGTTCCTTGGTTACTGGGATGGACCGGAATTTACTCACTTATCATTGCGAGTGTACTTGGAATAGGTTTCTTTCTATACGCATACAAACTTTACCACAGCCTAGAAGTTTTAGATGCGCGTAAACTTATGTTCGCCTCATTTGTTTATTTACCGATCATACAATTTGTTTACGTATTTGATCGCACCATATAATCGTACATTCATTCCTTAAATCGAATACGCCATGAGCAACGAAAACGAAGAAAAAATGACTACAAAAAGAAATTTCTCCAACGAAATTAGTCCAGAAGTGAAGGAGAAAATGAAGAAAAATCTAGTGTATGTAGGGATTTTCAGTGTAATTATGTTATTTGCTGGATTTACTTCCGGGTATTACGTATCCATGGGAGATTCCTTTTGGTTGAAATACCCCATGCCAACTTTCTTTTGGCTTAGTACCGCGAGTATTGCTTTGAGTAGTTTAGCGTTTGTACTCGCTATTCGCAGTGCAAAGAAAAATCAGCAGGGACAAATCAAAATGTGGATGGCAGCTACGCTTATTTTTGGCGCAGGATTCATCTATTGTCAATTCAAAGGATATGGAGAATTGGTTCGAAATGGATTCCATGCAGTCAATAATTTAGTTGTAACTGATGGACGATATGGTGATTATTTTGAAGTAAAATACAATGACAAGTTCATCGATGTTGATGGCAATAAATTCGTTTACGAAGGGAAAGAAATGGGCGCGAAAGATTTCAAATCTTTTCAGGCTTTCATGGCACAGTTTAAAACAGTTAAACAAAATAAAGCCCTTCGATTAACGAAGCCAGATGGTCGTTTTGAACTGTATTTTAACCAACAACCGTTGATCATTAAAAAAGGACTTTTGTTTGCCAATGATTCCACGCAACTTCAATTTACGGATGAAATTAGACTAAGTCAACTTGCTGTCAATATCCTTGACGGACGCGGAGACTTTTTTGCAAGAGGGGAATATGGAAAAGATTTTACCATTTACTACAAAAAACAACTACTCGACTATAAAGACCGTAAACTTTGGTACAAAGGAAAAAGCATCAAACCTCATCTTCAGGTAAAAGCAATGGAATCGGCAGACTCCGCTTCACAATATTTATACCTGATTACGTTCATTCACTTACTACATGTACTTGTTGCGTTAATTTATTTACTCAAAGTATCAACAGCTTCATTTAGAGGTGATTTCAATTCAGAGAACCATTTGTCGTTGAGATTAAGTGCATTATTCTGGCACTTTTTAGGTGTTTTATGGTGTGCTTTACTCTTGTTTTTCATATTTATTCACTAAACTTGCAGAAAATTAGTTAAATGGCTGGACATACAACACAACTAGATGCCAAGACCCTTTGGGGTGGAAAAGAATCTCCTTTTCAAACAAGTTATGGTAAATTAATGATGTGGTTTTTCCTCGTGTCAGATGCACTGACGTTTAGTGGATTACTTATCGCTTACGGATTTACGCGTCACGATGCGCAAGACGCATGGCCAATTGGCGAAGAAACATTCAATTCCATGCCTTTCTTAGGACACGGTTATCCCCTGCTTTATGTGGCTTTGATGACGTTTATTCTAATCGTTTCTTCTGTTACGATGGTATTAGCTGTTGAAGCTGGACACCGAATGGACAGAAAAGGTGTAACAAACTGGATGATTGCTACCATTATTGGTGGATTCTTCTTTGTTGGATCGCAAGCATGGGAATGGTCTCACTTTATTCACGGTTCTGAGTTTGGAAAAATTGAGTTAGCTGATGGCTCACAAGCAATTGTAAAAGGTCATTTCGGAGAAATCAAAAACTTCACAGTCATTGAGGCTGGTAAACACCACAAGGTTGGCGAAGTTATGAAAGAAGACTTGATGCATGAATTCCAACATGCAGCTGAAAAAGGTCATCTTGAAGGTGGAAACATTCATTTCGCAGACGGAACAGTTGCTAAAATCAATAAAGCAAAAGACCATGAGATGAAGTTAATCATCAAAAAATCTGGTTCTAAACATGAAATTGGTTCAACGCCAATTACAGGAGCTGCTGCTGAGAAAATGTACTATGAAGCGCTTTACAGTGGTGAAGCAAACCGTGTTGTTTACGGTGCAAACATGAAACAAAACGAATACGGTCCACAACAATACGCACAGTTCTTCTTCTTTATTACTGGTTTCCACGGATTCCACGTTTTCTCTGGAGTAATGATCAACATCATCATTTTATTAGGTGTTCTTGCTGGAACATACCACAAACGTGGTCACTACGAAATGGTTGAAAAAACTGGACTTTACTGGCACTTTGTCGATTTAGTTTGGGTATTTGTATTTACGTTCTTCTACTTGATCTGATTTAATAATCACACTAAAATATATTCTCATGGAAAGAGATGATTTAATTGAATATTCATTGCACAACCACCACGACGAGGCGACAGGGAAGTCTATTCGTAAGAAAATCGTTCAAGTAACTGTTTTATTAACGATTATTACAACGGTTGAAGTATTCTTGGGCGCACTAATTAAACAAAGTAGTGATGCTTGGGCCTATGTAAAATGGTCATTTATCATCATGACCCTTGTGAAAGCAGCATACATTGTGATGGTGTTTATGCACTTAGGTGACGAGAAAAAAGCCCTTAGAAACGTTATTTTGATTCCTTATGCAATCTTCATCGCTTACTTAATCTTTATTGGATTATGGGAGGCGACAGAGGTTTCATCTGCATTGAGATCTTTCGGTTTCTAACACATGCCTCAATCCCAACAGCCCAGAAGTCGTGCAAAATCGATTTTAGCCTTGGTGTTGGTTTTTGGCCCAGCACTTTTCTTAATTCTTATTTCTACGCGTCGCTGTGAACATAAGTTCAAACAGCTAGATGACTATGGATTGGTGCAAGCACCAGCGTTTCAAGTCTATGAAAATGGAACATACCAAAGCAAAAAACTAAGCGATTACAAAGGTGATCTTGTAGTCATTTCTACCATTCAGACTACCTGCCCAAAAGAATGTGGTATTTCTCTTTGGCACTTCAATCAAATCCTCTTTCAGCACATCCGTAAAAACAAACGCAAGAAGCTGAAACAAGTGCGACTCATTTCTTTTGCTACCGATGAATTTGGACGTCCGGCAAGCGACGAACAAATCCAAACCATTAGAGAGATGCTCGAAGACGATGTGGAGGACTACGACCCATCCCTTTGGATCATTGCAAAAGGTGACCCGGCGAAAGTTTACGACATCAAGCATAACAACCAACGCTTGTATAGAAAAGGGAAAGAATACTTCGGCGGTGTAAGTTATTCCTCACTTATGCTCCTACTCGATAAACAAAATCACCTCAGAATGGTTTTAAAAGGTGATGAAGAGGGAATGATTCGCCGAATGAAAGAGCACCTAGCCCTGCTTCAAAAGCAATATGATAAAGAACGGGCAAAAAATGGCTAAACTATCTTTTCTTTTTGGACTTATTTGGCTGCTCTTTTCTTGTAGCAACGATACTCCTCCAAAACTACCCATACTTGGAAATGCGGACATCCTCTATAAAACAGTCGATGGGAAGGAAGTAGCAGATACCATCTATCCCTCAATTCCTGCATTCACTTTTTTAAATGAAGACAGTGTTCTAGTTACAAATGAAACCTACAAAAACCGCGTTTGGGTCGTAGAGTTTTTCTTTGCCACTTGCCCTACTATTTGTCCGATTATGAATGTGCAATTCAACAAATTAAACCAAGAAACGAAAAAGTATCAAAGGCACATTCAATTTCTATCCTTTAGTATAAATCCTAAAAACGATGTGCCATCCGTTTTAGCAAAATACAAACGAGATCATGGAATTACAGCGAATAACTGGAACTTCCTCACAGGAAACGAAGCTGAAACACACCGATTAGGTATCGAAAACTTTTTGACCTTTGCGGGAAAAGATGACGAAGCAGCTGGCGGATACGCTCACTCTGGTTCGTTTACCCTTGTGGACAAATCAGGACATGTGCGCGGAGTTTACGCAGTTACGAATATGGACTTAAGTGTAAATGCGAAAGAATACAAACGACTGAAAACAGACTTAATTAACCTTTTGAAATATGAATACCATGTCTAATAACAACCTTCCATCTTCTAAATACAGAAAACTCGTTGTTGCTGTATCCATCATTATTCCTATTGCTGTTGCAGCATTGTTCGGAATTAAAGTAGAAGGTGTCGATTTATCGTTTTTACCGCCTTTTTACGCCTCGCTGAATGGAATGACAGCAGTTTTATTAATCCTTGCGTTAGTTTTCATTAAAAGCGGCAATATGAAGCTGCATCAACGAACGATACAGGTATGTCTTGCGATTAGTTTATTGTTTTTGCTATGTTATGTTGCTTACCACATGACATCAGATAGTACGACATATGAAGGATCATACAAAGCAGTCTATTATTTCATTTTAATATCACACATCCTATTAAGCGTTGCAGTTATTCCAGTTGTGTTGTTTACGTATTTATTCGCTTTAGAAGGAAATTATGTGAAACACAAAAAATACACACGATTTGCCTTTCCCATATGGTTATATGTAGCTGTAACTGGTGTTGTGGTATATTGGATGATTTCTCCTTACTACGTGTAATTGTTCACAGGAAAAAAAGTGTAACTTTCAGTTCAAACATTAAATTTTTAAAAATGAACCAAACTCATTTACACCTCATCACCAACCACCTAGCCATTATTGGCACTTTATTCGCTGGAATTGTACTTTTAATCGGATTAATCTCCAACACTGTTCAAACGCGCATCGCTGCGTTAATTTTAATGCTCATTTCTAGTATAGGTGGTTACATCACCTTCAAAACTGGACACGAAGCAGAAGAAACGGTTGAACACATCAAAGGAATCAGTGAATACATAATTGAGCAACACGAAGAATTTGCTGAAAAAGCCCTTTGGTTTATCATTTTACTGTTTATTGCCTCTGTTGTTGGATTGTATGCGGGCAAAAAGAATCTTCCGGCGGAGAAAAAAATCTCTTGGATTATTTTACTAATCTCTTTTATTAGCTTTGCTATATTCGCTTGGACAGGATATTTAGGTGGACAAATAATGCATGCGAATGATATTTAAATCCCTTTTTTCATGAGTGCTACTGACAAACAAAATCGCTACGACAAAGCTTACCTTAGACTTGCCTTAAGTTGGGCTCAGCTTTCTCACTGCGCACGTAAAAAAGTAGGGGCAATCATCGTAAAAGATTCCATTATTATTTCAGACGGATATAACGGTACTCCTGCCGGATTCGATAATTGCTGTGAAAATGAAGAAGGTCAAACTCAGTGGTATGTTTTACACGCCGAAGCGAATGCCATTCTGAAAGTGGCCAGATCATCAAATAATTGTAAAGATGCAACATTGTATTTAACACATTCACCTTGCAAAGATTGTAGTAAACTCGTTTTACAATCTGGAATTACCCGATTAGTCTACCAAGAAGCCTACAAAGATACCTCTGGAATAGATTTTCTCAAAAGTGCTGGATTAGAAGTGGTTCAATTAGAAAAATGTGACGATGTCTGAAGAAACAAAAAACAACTACATTCTGCCCATTATTATTTCCATTGTATTAGCAAGTGGTATTGTCGGTGGACAACTCTTAACGAACGTCAGCAAAAAGTCTACTGGTGAAATCCAAAAACTAGAAGACATCTTATCGCTTCTAGATAAAAATTATGTCGATAAAGTGGATAAGGACGCTGTTTTTGAAGCTACGATTTCAGATATGCTTCACAAATTAGACCCGCACAGTAATTACATCGCCGCAAAGGATATGAAGTCCATGAATGAATCCATCGAAGGAAAATTCGGTGGCGTTGGTATTCGGTTTTTACTTTTACGCGATACAATCTGTGTCACCAATATCATTCCTAATTCCCCATCTCAAGTCGCAGGAGTTAAAGCCGGGGATAAAATCATAAAAGTAAATGGGAAAAAACTCCATGGAAAAAACATTACAAACGACATGGTTCTTGCCTCTTTGAAAGGTGAGCCGGGGACATCTGTTGCCGTGACAATCGCACGTGGGAAAAGACGAATGAATGTCAATTTAGTTCGAGGAATTATCCCTATCTCTTCTATTCCATGCGCCTACATGTTAGATAAACAAACGGGATACATTCTTATCACTGAATTTTCCCAAGTGACGGTAGAAGAATTTTACAACGAAAGTTCCAAACTTGTCAAACAAGGCATGACTAAATTAGTGTTGGATTTACGAAATAATCCAGGAGGAGTAATGGCTTCAGCCATTGAAATTGCCGATGCTTTTTTAGCTAAAAACAACATGATTCTGAAATCAAAAGGAAAAAATGAAGGAGAACATACGTATTATTCAACTTCCGGCGGACACCTAGAAAAAACGAAAGTTGTCGTTCTCATCAATGCACATTCCGCATCAGCAAGCGAAATTTTAGCAGGGGCTCTTCAAGACAACGACAGAGGTATTATTGTAGGACGCAGGTCCTATGGTAAAGGGCTGATTCAGAAAGATGAAGTGCTGAGAGATGGCAGTAACCTCCGCTTGACGATTGCACGTTATTACACACCTTCTGGACGTTGCATCCAACGTTCATATAAAGGCGGCTATGATAATTACATGAAAGATGAAGAACGCATTACAAGAAATGAGTTCTTTAAACCTGATAGTTCCATATTTGTCGATTCTCTGAAATTCAAAACCAAACATGGTAGAACTGTCTATGGCGGTGGTGGTATCATGCCCGACGTTTTTATACCGGGTGATACATCAGGTGCCTCTTTTTACTTCAGTGAATTACAATGGAGTGGAGCACCTAGAGCATTTGCTTTCGACTTTATGCAACAAAACAGATCGAAATGGTCAACGGCGAAAGACTTTGTTCATCAGTTTCAAGTGAGTGATGAATTATTAAAGAAATTTATTTCATTCGCGCAAAAAGAATTTCTTGTGCAAAAAGACGCCCTGGGGTTTGCAACGAGTAAAGAGTTAATAAGACGTGCGTTAAAAGCAGAAATTGCAAGCCAAAATTGGACAGAAGAAGGATACTACAGAGTTCTTAATCCATTTGACAAAGAACTGACAAAGGCTATCTCGTGTTTCAAATAAATCATTTATTTTTTTCGCTCAGAAAGAAATAAAATGATAAAAACTCCAACCATTCCAAGCACGGTGCATATTGCCACCCAAAAGGTGCTTCCTATTGCTAAAGGTAAAAGTATTTCCATGGTGTTTTTTATGAAAATTAATCGATAATCACATACGACTCATTCAAAATGAACATTGATAGGAAAAGAATTATCAAACAAGCCATGTTAACGATAATAACTTGATTATTAGAACAATTAAATGAAATACAGTAAACAGAATAATGGGCTTAAAACAATTTTTCTTCCCAACCTTCTGCTTGATTTTCCGATATTAAACCCAAATCCAGTAATTCAGAAACCACTTTTCCAAAGTCTTGATGATCCACTTCCTTCCCATAATTCCATTCTGTCTGAGCTAACCATTGTTCCACTTGCTCTTGAGGTAGCGCATACCTCCACGCAAATTGTTCTGCTGAATTCGACAAATGTTTGAGGCGATACGCTTCTTTTTGAACAACCGTCACCACTTCCTGCAACAATGATTCATTGGAATGAAACAATTCCTTTCTTACCGCAATGACAAAACATGGCCATGGAGTAAGAACCTCATCCAATAAACGACATTTGCCTTGATCTACAAAAGGTGAAGTAGTGTATTTTTCCCAGAGAAATCCCTGAGCTTCTCCATTGTTCAATGCCCAAATTCCACCATAAACGTCTCCCACAACATTAAAATTTAATGTATCAAGGTTCCATTTTTCCTGCTGTGCTTTTACAAATGCCATTAAGTGTGAACCTGATCCTTCTCGCGATATAGCAAATGTTTTCCCATTTAAATCACTTAATTCTTTTATCGACTGATCTACGGGGACATGAAGGCCCCAACACAACGGACTTGCAACATACACATTTAGTATTTTTGCTTCAAGACCTTGCAAAATAGCGCGGGTAATTCCTTCCGTTAAAAGGACGGCGATATCAATGGATCCCGCCTGAAGTCCTTTAATCATCTGTCCTGTACCACCCGTCATATCGGACCAATGCAATTCAACACCTAAAGACTGAAACGCTCCCTCTTCGATGGCATTACGCCACGGAAGATTAAAATGTTCTGGCACACCCCCTATTTTAAATCGCTTCATCATTCGTTTTGATTAAAAAATTGCATGTCATACAAGCGTTTATAATATCCATTCTCCAGTTGCAGCAATTCCTGGTGGTTTCCTATTTCGACCAATTCTCCTTTTTCCATCACCACAATTCGATCCGCCTTTTGAATGGTTGACAATCGATGCGCAATGACAATCGAAGTTCTACCTGTTGTGATTTTCTCTGTTGCACGCTGTATCAATTGTTCACTTTCGCTGTCAACACTAGACGTCGCTTCATCTAAAATTAAAATTTGGGGCGAATAAATGTAGGCGCGAATAAATGCAATTAATTGCCGTTGCCCAACAGACAACATCCCTCCTCTTTCTCCAATTTCGTGCTGATAATTGCCTGGTAAATTCATGATGAACTCATGTGCGCCAACAGCCTTTGCCGCAGATTCAACATCCTCCATTGTAAACTGTGGGTCACCAAGCGTAATGTTTGAGAAAATGCTACCAGAAAAAAGAAAAACATCTTGTAATACAATCGCAATGTTTTTTCTTAACTCAGACAATTGGATGTCCTGAATGGGAACAGTTCCAATACGTATTTCACCAGAATCATGTTCATAAAAACGACCAAGTAAATTTACAATCGAGGTTTTACCTGCTCCAGTTGCACCGACAAACGCCACCGTTTCACCATGGTTTATTACCAGATTCACGTTCTTTAGTACCGGACTTCCTTCAACATAAGAAAAATTCACGTTTTCGAAATGAACAGGCTGTGCAAAATCTACATTAGTCAAATTACCACTTTGCTGCAAATCTGCTTGTTCATCAAGCACGTCAAACACCCTTTCTGCCCGAACTGTTCCGCGTTGGAGAATATTGAATTTATCAGCAAGTTGCCTAATCGGACGATATAATTGATTAATCCACAACGTGAAGGCAAACACCTCTCCATACATCGAACGAATTTCAACAGATGATTTGCCAGATACATGAAGTGCGCCCCAAACCAACAGGAATGCAATGGATAAGGAACTGAGGATGTCAACAATGGGGAAGAAGATAGAGTTAGCCCATACTGCCTGAATATGCGCTTGTTTATGTCCTTCATTAATCTTTTCGAATCGTTTAAATTCTTCCCTTTCACGATTAAACAACTGAACAACACTCATTCCACTCAATCGTTCTTGAACAAATGTGTTTAACCTTGTCACAGCAACACGTTCTTTTTGAAAAGAATCCTTCATTGATTTAGCGAAAATCTTTGTTGCAAGCAGTAAAAACGGAATTGGAACCAAAGTCATCCATGCTAATTCCCAATTATTCAGGAACATCAGGGATAAAATAAAGACCAACGAAAATAAATCCGAAATAATTTCCATGATTCCAGACGAAAAGACCTCCGTTATTGCCTCCATATCGGAGACAACACGCGTCACCATTGCACCGACGGGATTTTTATCAAAATATGACATTCGCAAACGAAGAAAATGTTCAATGATTTTCTTTCTCAAATCGCGTATAACTGATTGTGCCAATAAGTTAGAAAAATAAGATGAAATAAGTTGAAGAAATCCTTCCACCACCATTACACCGAGTAAGAGTAATGACCACCAAAGTAACATGGATGGATTTTGTGTTTCCACTATGTATTTGTCAACCATTCTTCCAATTAACAATGGACGTAATGGGCCCGGAATGGACAATAAAAGTACCGAAATGAGTGCAATCGTTAAATACTTGCGGTAAGGCTTCGCAAAAAACAATAAGCGTTTAATTAGCTTTTTTTTCGGTGATTGATTTGACTTCATGTTCGGTTCACAAAATTAACGCAATTAACCAATAAACGCATTGTAATGAAAGGGCTAAGTACAAGTTAATAGCTGCATTTTGTAGAAACTTTTATTATCGCTATCTTTGCGTTCAATTTTTGGAAAACGTGGGAGTAAAAATATTTGCCGGTAGATCATCAGAAGCCTTAGCTACTAAAGTGGCGGAAAATTTTGGGGTTAAACTTGGGGACGTGAAAGTAAGTGTTTTCAGTGATGGAGAATTTCAACCCTCATTTGAAGAAACTGTTCGTGGACAAGACGTTTTTATCGTTCAATCAACCATGCCGCCTACAGAAAATTTATTCGAATTACTATTGTTGGTTGATGCTGCGCGTCGTGCTTCTGCTCGAAAAATTATTACCGTTATTCCTTATTTTGGTTTTGCGCGTCAAGACAGAAAAGATAAACCGCGTGTTGCCATTGGTGCAAAGCTTGTAGCGAACATGTTAATGGCGGCGGGTGTTGACCGTGTTATGACAATGGACTTACACGCTGACCAAATCCAAGGGTTTTTTGAAGTTCCCGTTGATCATTTGTATGCTTCAACGTTATTTTTAGCAGAAATTGAAAAATTAGACACATCAAATTTAGTGGTTGCTGCACCAGATGCAGGAGGAGCTAAACGAGCTAATTCTTATGCAAAGAACTTGAATTGCGGATTAGCATTGTGTCACAAACACCGCAAAAAACCAAATGAAATTGCCGAAATGACTGTCATCGGAGACGTTGATGGAAAAGACGTAATCATTATTGACGATATGTGTGATACTGCAGGAACATTAACCACTGCAGCAGACCTATTGATTGAAAAAGGAGCGAAAAGTGTTCGCGCATTCTGTACACACGCAGTTTTAAGTGGTCCAGCTTACGAACGCATTGAAAATTCTCAATTAACCGAACTAATTGTTACTGATACGATTCCAATGTCACAACAAAGTGACAAAATTCGTGTCATCACTGTAGCTGAACTCTTTGGAGACGTCATCAAACGTCTCGTAAATAATGAGTCTATTAGTTCCCATTTTGTAATCTCTTAATTAAATATACATGAAAACAGCACATTTGAGCGGTTCGCTTAGAACGAACGTAGGGAAAAAGGATGCTGCCAGCTTAAGAAATGCTGGTCAAGTTCCTTGTGTGCTTTACGGCCAAGGTGAGCAAACTCACTTCTCAGTAAAGCGAACTGAAATGGACAAAATTGTTTATTCACCGGAAGTTTTCCAAGTTGCCTTGGATATCGATGGGAAAAAAGCAATGGCAATCATTCGTGAGTTGCAACAACATCCAACAAAAGACACGATTCAACACGTTGACTTTTTGGAATTAAGCGACACAAAAACTGTTCGCATTAAACTTCCAGTTAGATTAACCGGATCTTCTCGTGGTGTATTGGCCGGTGGTAAATTAATGACCGTTTTCCGATCATTGCAATGCGAAGGATTAGCAAAAGACCTTCCAGATGCAATTACGTTAGATATTTCTAAATTACGCATCGGACAATCTATCCGTGTAAACAGCATTGAAATTCCAGGTGTTACTTTATTAGACCCTGCAAATGCAGTTGTTGTTTCCGTTAAAATGGCTCGTGGTGCTGTTAAAGGTGCCGATGCTGACGACGAGGAAGAAGAAGAAGCATAAAAACATCGTTGATGTTTACCATCAAATGATACTAAACCGCCCTAGTGGCGGTTTTTTTTTGCCCAAATAAAAAGATAATCAATGACATCGTTTTCGAATTGATAATTGTTCCTTAATTTCGTTCCATCCGTATGGCAACTAAATCAATTGTTATTATCCCAACTTACAATGAACTCGACAATGTCGGGCCTATGGTTAATGCGATACTTGCACTAAAAAGAAATTTTGACATCCTTTTCATTGATGATCAATCACCAGACGGAACAGCTACTGAAATAGAAAAATTACAAGCAAAGCATCCGGAACAAATACACTTAGAAAAAAGACCTGGGAAACTTGGACTTGGAACAGCATACATTCATGGTTTTAAGTGGGCAATGTCCAACAACTATGATTACATTATTGAAATGGATTGCGATTTCTCACACAATCCAAGCGACCTCATACGACTATTAGAAAGTTGTGAGTCAGGTGTGGATGTGGCAATTGGTTCAAGATATTGTCGAGGTGGACATGTAAAAAACTGGCCCTTAAAACGGATATTAATGAGTTATTTCGCCAGTGTTTATGTACGCATCATTTTAATGATTGGCATAAAAGACACCACTGCTGGATTCAAGTGTTACAGAGCAGAAGTATTGAAAACCATCAAACTAGACAATATCACATTTAAAGGATATGCCTTTCAAATTTGCATGAAATATGCAGCATTAAAACATGGTTTTATCGTGAAAGAAATTCCCATTACTTTCGTTGACCGCATTGTAGGCGAGTCAAAAATGTCAACAGGAATATTCAAAGAAGCATTCCTTGGAGTGTGGAAAATGCGCAAAATGAAATTATGAATAATTATTTGATCAAAGCCGGGATTATTGTCAACGAAGGAAAACAATTTGTTGGAGATGTCTTGATCCTAAATGGCCGTATCGAAAAAATAGCATCAAGTATTGATTTGCACAATGGCGTAAAAGAAATCAACGCAGAAGGGAAGTTTGTGCTTCCGGGATGTATTGATGATCAGGTGCATTTTCGAGAACCAGGTTTAACGCACAAAGGAACAATATTTACCGAATCAAGAGCTGCTGTAGCTGGGGGGATTACCTCTTTTATGGAAATGCCGAATACCGTTCCAAATGCCTTAACTCAAACCTTATTAGAAGATAAATATAAAATCGCTGCGGAAACATCCTTAGCTAACTACTCCTTTTTTATGGGGGCTTCTAATGATAATTTGGAAGAAGTTCTAAAAACAAACCATCAAAATATTTGTGGTATAAAGATCTTTATGGGTTCATCAACAGGAAATATGTTGGTGGATAAAGAAGCAGTCTTAGAAAGCCTATTTTCACGTGTTTCCATGCTCATCGCAACACATTGTGAAGACGAATTAACCGTCAGAACAAATATGGCCCTATTTCAAGAGAAATACGGTGAAGATATTCCAATTGAAGCACACCCTAACATCCGTAGTGCAGAAGCGTGTTATCTTTCCTCTTCTTTGGCTGTTTCACTAGCTAAAAAGTATCAATCTAGGTTACATGTTTTGCACATTTCAACGGAGCGCGAAGCACATTTATTCGACAATACATTGCCTTTAGAGAAAAAACACATTACAGCCGAAGCGTGTATTCACCACCTTTGGTTTTCTGATCAGGATTATACGGAAAAAGGGAACTTCATTAAATGGAATCCAGCCGTAAAAACAGCAGCGGACCGTGAAGGAATATGGAAAGCCGTACTTGAAGACCGCATTGATGTCATCGCGACTGATCATGCGCCGCATACACTTGAGGAAAAGTCGAATAAATACTTGAGTGCACCATCCGGTGGACCACTGGTTCAACACGCTTTGATTGCCATGTTAGATAAAGCATTAGAAGGGCGCATTAGTATTGAAAGAGTTGTAGAAAAAATGGCGCATGCACCTGCCATTTTATTCAGAATTCAAAACCGTGGATTTTTACGTGAGGGATACCACGCAGATGTGGTTATTGTCGATCCAAACCGTAAAACCACCGTTCACAAAGAAAATTGTTTATCGAAATGTGCTTGGTCACCTTTCGAAGGGTATACTTTTTCAAATGCCATAGATACCACTTTTATAAATGGACGTATTGCCTACTCTAAAGGAGCGTTTTTTGAAGGGAATTCAGGTGACCGTCTACTATTTACTATTTCGTAATGAAATTATCAATCATACTCTGTTGCCTTACTTTTTTGCTTGCTTGTCAATCACAAACAACAAAAAAACGAGTTCAATTGATTGAAAAAGAAAAAATGAGTCGTGTATTAGAGGAAGTTTTACTCTTGGAAAGTTATTACCAAAGCAAACACGGTATTCCAGGTATGTATAAAGATGCATTGGATGAATCGTTAAGCGCAGTATTTAAAAAACACCATGTTACAAAGAAGCAATTCAAAGAAAGTTATGTGTATTATGCGAGTCAACCAGAAGTTTTTAAAGAACTCAACACTTCCATAATGGACCGACTTAGCCGACAGGTTCCTTAAAAACTATGATGTACAGAAGAAACTGGATATCCTAGAAAACGTTCAGCCTTCTCATTAAAAACGACTGAAGACTCTGAACTGTAAAATGTACGACTGCCATTTTTAGATAGTTTTTCTTCCATTTCTGGATGTGCAGCTAAGTATTCTTTTAATTTCTCTGCTACAATCGGACCTTGCGACACAATATTTATGTGTTTTCCTGCGATTTCCTGTATCTTTTCTTTAATTACAGGATAATGCGTGCATGCTAGGATTATCGTGTCTATAAGCGGGTCTTTCGCTAAAATAGCACGGACATCCTCCTCAATGAATTGGATTCCGGCAGGATGAAGGTGTTTTTCGTTCTCAATCAGGGGGACCCACATTGGGCACGCATGTTGTGTCACATGAATATCAGGAGCGAATTTTTTTAATTCGATGACATAAGATTGACTTTGAATGGTGCCTGTCGTTCCTAAAACCCCAACATGGCGGTTTTTGCTTAAAAATCCGATTTCTTCTGTGCTAGGGCGAATAACACCTAAAACACGATTGTCTTCTAAAATTTTAGGCAAGTCTTGCTGCTGTATGGTTCGCAGTGCTTTGGCCGAGGCTGTGTTGCAAGCAAGAACAACTAGCGGACAACCCTGGTCGAATAAAAATTGAACAGCTTCTAACGTAAATTCATATACAACATCAAAAGAACGATTGCCATAAGGTGCTCTGGCATTATCTCCGAAATACAAATAATCATATTGAGGAAGTAATTTCTGTACCTCTTCGTAAACGGTAAGCCCACCGTATCCTGAGTCAAAAATCCCAATTGGCGCATTTTTATTCATGATTCAAAACTAAACAAAAAAGGCAATCACATGGATTGCCTTTCATTTTTTAACGTATTTTGTGTTTATTTTTTGATTGCTGTCGCATCCAAAATTAACAACTCTGTTATCACTTCATTAGTAATGTCCATTCCTCCTTTGTAATACATGGTCATAGAAGATTGATCCAACACGTAGTTTAATTTTTTTCGTTCCGCTACGATTTCAATCGCTTTTTGTACGCGATCCAAAATTGGTTGATTTAACTGTTGGCTATATGTTTTTAATTCTTGTTCTAATTCAGCTTGGCGCGTTTCCAAATTTTGTTGCATGCGCATCAATTTATTTTGCTCATTTTCTTTAATCATAGGAGGCATATCATTTCCTTTTTCCATGAAAATTTTATACGCTGATTCGAATGCCTTTTGCATTTCTTCAAGCTCAGACACTCCTGATTTTTGAATTTGATCCAATTGAGCTACTGCTGTTTTGCGGGAAGGCATTGTATCCAACAATTTTTGTGAATCCACATGTGCCACTTTCGATTGAGCTGCTGCTCCAAATCCAATAAATAAAACCAATCCAAATAGTAAATTTTTCATTCTTGTTATATGTTACTTTGTTATACCCATTTCTTCGAGAACAGATTCACTCATGTCAAACTCTTTCTCTGCATAAACCAAATTGCTTTGGTTCGATTTATCAAAAACAAAGGAATATCCTTCTCTCTTTGCTACTTTTTTCATCGCTGTATAAATACGATCTTGTATTGGCTTCACCAACTCTTGTCTCTTTTGAAAATAATCTCCTTCAGAACCGAAATGCTGCGTTTGAAGATCAATGGCATCTTTCTCCAACTTATCTATTTCCGTTTTTCTTTTTTCTTTTTCCTCTTTTGGAAGAAGGACTTCCTCTCTATCGAAACTAGCTTTTTTTGTTTTTATTACTGCGTAACGCTCTTCGATTTCTTTCGTCCAACGTTCCGCCATTTTATCCAGGCGTTCTTTCGCTTCAACATATTCTGGAACATTTTTCAAGATGTAATCAGAATCAATAAACGCATACGTTTGTGCATTGGCAAAACGCATGCCAAAAAACAGGATAAAGAGAAAACAATACTTTGCCATATAAAAATTGTTTCTAAAGAACGGCGAAGTTAAACAATTATTGTAATATTCTATAATTCACCTAAGTTCATTCCTATTGTGAAGCTCAGTTTTGGATAGAACCCTTTGTTCGTGATTGAAGCGTCTGATCCAGATCCGGATGTTGAACCAGCTCCACTAGCCCAACTATCTAATTTATCAAATCCAAAGCCGTAATCTAATCCTAGCATACCAAACATCGGTAAGAAGACACGTATTCCAACTCCCGCTGCACGTTTTACATTAAATGGATTGAATTTATCAAACGTTGGATACGTATTTCCTGCCTCTAAAAATGTTAACGCATAAAATGTCGCCTGTGGATTTAATGAAATAGGATAACGTAATTCCAAGGTGTATTTAGCAATAATTGGATCGCCACCATTAGCAGAAATACTTTGGTCATCGTACCCTCTTAACGCAATGATTTCACGCCCTCCTAATTGATTCACGCCGGATAAACCACTTCCTCCCATTGAATACCGATCGAAAGGAGTTAAGCCCTTTGCTTTGTTGTACATGCCTATGTAACCGAAGCCAAAAC
>CANMFV010000004.1 GCA_947496835.1 Flavobacteriales bacterium
CTGCGAATAAACTATCCATACGATAGGAATTAACTTGTAGAATTTCACTTCCAATTGGAATGTTATTTTTATAGATGCTCTGCAAATAAAAACGCCCATTTATACGAACAACAAAAAAAGGAAGAACCGCTCGATCCCTTGGGCCTAAATACAAGAAATCCCTTGGATTTAAATTGGTGTGGGAGTCTTTCAATACAGCTAAATAAGCGGTAACAATTTGAATAAACTCGATCATTGTTTTCTCACTTGTACAAGAAGCCAATGCTGTCTTATAAGCTGTTACGAAAGCTTCAACTCCACAATACAAACTTGGATTTGGGTGGGTTTCAAGGATATGCTCATGCAATTGTTTTATGTCCGCTTCCATCGCCTCTGGACATATCCTTACCTGACTAATTTCATCCTTTGAGTAACGAAAATAGGAAACACAGTCTTGCGCGTTTCCAAGAAAAGGAAAAATGAACGTAAGAGCCAGTATAAATTGGTATTTATGCATGAAAGAGTTGTTCGAAGTTAAGAGATTTAGTTGAATTAATGCTACATTTGATTCTTAAATTGCCCAAGATAAACATGCACAAACAAACTATTTTTCTGACCCTTACAACGCTTCTCCTCCTTTCTTGTCACAGAAAAGATGAAAATTTCTGTTTATGTATGAAGAAAAGTGAAGAGGTAAATACCTTAACCGAAAAGATTTGGCAATTAAAGGGTGAAAGAAAGGATAGCCTCCAACTAAAGAAATTGATTACCTCAAAAAATAAGGTATGCGATGCATATACGGCATTAAACAGCGAGGAATTGTTAAAATTGAAACAGGATTGTAAGTAAAATGGATACAACAAAAAGCGTTTTAATTGCTGGTGGATCAGGACTAATTGGAAAACAATTAACGAAGATGCTCATTGAGCGTGGATACTCCGTTTATAAACTATCCCGTAATGCCGGAAAACAAGGTTACATTCAATGGGACCCGAGATTAAAAAAAGTGGATGAAAAACATTTGGACCGAATTCACATATTAATTAACCTCGCTGGAGCGAATATTGGGGATAAGAATTGGACTACTGCACGGAAAAAAGAGTTAATTGATTCACGTGTTCAATCCACAGAATTTTTGAGTGAAATAGCTGCGAAAATGCCCAAATTAAGCTATTACATTGGGGCATCCGGAGTAAACTGTTATGATGAAAATCAGCAAAAAGTTTTTCAGGAGTCTGATGACTATGGTTCGGATTTTTTAAGCACGCTTGTTCGTGACTGGGAAACAGCCAGTGACCGCTTTTCTGGAATTTGTCCATACATGAAGTTGCGGATTGCTATGGTACTCTCTAATCAAGGCGGATCACTCAATGCGATGAAAGGCCCTATAAAATTCGGTTTAGGATCTCCACTAGGCACAGGAAATCAGTTTCATCCATGGATTCACATTGATGACTTATGTCGAATGATTTTATTTGGTATTGATAACAAGCTAGAAGGAACCTATAATGCAGTTGCGGAGTGCGATACGAACCGCACAATGATGAAAGGAATTGCCAAATATATGCATCGTCCATTCTTTTTACCTGCGGTCCCAAGTGCAATCTTAAAATTCTTTTTAGGTGAGCGGTCTATGCTAGTACTTGCAGATTTGCGTGTTTCAAATGAAAAAATTAAAAATACCGGCTTTGTATTTAAATACGACAAGCTTAATAAAGCACTAAAAGTCTTGTTCTCGAAATAATTATTTATTATTTAACATTCAATTTCGATCTTCGAAATCCGAAAAAAGGTACTTTCAAAGAAAAAACGAATGGCTAAATCTCAAAAAATATTCGTCCTAGACACTTCTGTCTTGCTGCATGACTTCGATTCTATCTCAAATTTTGATGAACATTACGTGGCAATTCCAATAACAGTATTGGAAGAATTAGATAAGTTTAAAGTCGGTAACGACACGAAAAACTTCTCGGCCAGAGAGGTGATCCGTTTCATTGATAGGCTCTCGGGAAGTGGTTCATTGCAAGAATGGATTCCACTTGGTCCTGGACTTGGTAATTTTAAAATTATCATGGAACATTCTCCGGATCAATTAAATGCGGAAGAGATCTATGGTTCACATAAAAATGATCATAAAATCATCAATGCGGCGCTTTACTTACAAGAAAAGGAAAAACGTAAATCAGTTGTTCTGGTAACGAAGGACATTAATCTGCGCATCAAGTCGAAAGCGTTGGGATTGGTGGCTGAAGACTATCAAACTGGCAAAGTCCATTCGGATGAAATTCAAGCGTCTAGCACGTATAGCATCGATGGATTGGAATCTGCATACATCCGAGAAATTTTTACCAAAGGAAGCGTCCCAGAAGATGGAAACCTAGGAGAGAAAAAGGAAGTAAACGGATACTATATTCTTAAAAATGGAAAAACTTCTGCACTCGCCTTCTATAACCATTTAACTGATCGTGTTGATCGCATAGAAAAGGAATTTATTTACGGAATTAAGCCAAAAAATGCAGAACAAGCGTTTGCTTTTCACGCACTTCTAAATAATGACATCAAATTAGTTGCCTTACAAGGTGTTGCGGGAACAGGAAAAACATTACTTGCCCTAGCCGCTGCATTGGAACAACAAAAATTGTACAACCAAGTAATCTTGGCGCGACCAATCGTTCCTTTATCCAACAAAGAAATTGGATTTTTACCGGGAGATGCGAATGATAAAATTGGTCCATATATGGAGCCACTTTGGGACAATCTCAAGTTCATTAAATCACAATTTGGCGAGAACGAAAAGAAGCACAAAGCCATAATGGAGATGCAAGATTCTGGAAAAATTATTATAACTCCGCTTGCATTCATCCGAGGAAGAAGCCTTTCCAATATTATGTTTATCATCGATGAGGCACAGAATCTAACACCTCATGAGGTGAAAACAATCATTACGCGAGCTGGTGAAAACACCAAGATTGTCTTCACTGGGGATGTCCACCAAATTGATACGCCGTACTTAGATGAAAACAGTAATGGATTGGCTTATTTGATTGACCGTTTAAAAGGCGAATCACTTTTTGCTCACATCAAACTGGAGAAAGGAGAACGTTCTGAACTGGCTAATCTAGCGAACGATTTACTATAAAGTTTTATTGAATTCGAACTAATTCGCCGAAATACATGGTTTTTTCCGTTTTTGATTCCATGTACAGTTGGGAAATTGAACTCTTTTTAGTTGGGAAGTAGATGTCGATTAATTCCGTGAGAAATTCTGTGTCTACCGTAGGTGAATAGGTATTCATAATGAGGAATCCATCATCTGCTAACAAACTAGAAGCGGTCATCATTAATTCATCGATTTTATCCTCCAATTTCCATTTTTCACCACTGGCTCCAATTCCCCATGCGGGTGGATCCATGATGATTCCTTTGTATTTGTTTTCGCGTTTTACTTCGCGCGCTGCAAATTTTAATGCATCTTCGTGTACCCACTTGATGTTTAATAATTTGCATTCTTCCATGTTTCTTTTTGCCCAATTCAAGGTAGATTTCGCAGAATCAACATGTAAAGTCTCTGCTCCTTTCATGCGTGCCATGCAAGAAGCAGCACCCGTGTAAGCGAAAAGATTTAAAAAACGATCGTCTGCCGAAATATGTTCTTCGATAAACCGCCAATTCGCTTCTTGTTCTGGAAATAATCCGATATGTTTGAATTTTGTCAGGGAAAGCGTAAAGTTTAAACGTTGGTATTTAATGGTCCATTCACTAGGGACATTTGTCTTCAAACATTTCCATTTGCCTTGCTGTGACTTTCCTTCAATGAATTCCCAATGAGCAAGGTTTCTCCACTCTGTAAATGGCATACCACTATGGAAATACGCTTGGACTTCTGGTCGAATCGTAATGATTTTTCCCCATCGTTCTAATTTCTTGCCACCACCAGCATCTAATAGTTCGTAATCCGCCCATGGTTCGGCATAAATTCTAGGTATTTCACTCATCAATTAGCGCATTTTAGGCGTTTTCTTACGTCCACCCATCATTTGAGCTTGGCGCATTTGGTTTTTTGATGGCGCCATTTGCAATTGACTTTGCATCGTTTTAATTTGGTCGCGCATCATTCCGTTTTTATCTAATTTTTTAGCTTCACCTAGCAAGGCAACAGCTTCATTTTTTCTTCCTGTTTGAGCGCAAATTCCTGCCAAATGCATTCGAGCTACCGCATTGTCTTCACCTGTTCTCAAGCCAAGTTCCATCGCTCTTCTCAATAATTTCTCACTATTCGCAAAACCTAATTCTTGTCCGCCCATCACAGCTTTCAAAAATAACACATACGCATGTTGTCTCTTCGGAAGGAACTGTGGGTGTGAAATACGGTCAATGTATTTCTTTGCTTTATCGGTATTTCCAACGCGCATTTGATTTAAAGCCAACAACACGTTTTCGTTTCTAAAAAAGGAAAGAATGATTAAAGCCGTTACGAAAACAAAGGTGATTCCCCAGCCCCAATGTCCAGTGGAAAATAGGTATACGTTAAATCCAGCAGCAACTACAGCTAAAACAATACGGATGATAAATGCAATCATAAATTTTTTTTAATAGGTCAAGAATTAGTCAATTGTAGCGATACATTTTAGTTCTATCGCAATTGGAGTCGGTAGTGAGTTGATTTCACACGTTGTTCTACAAGGTAAATTGTCTTTGAAATACTCCGCATAAACTCGATTGTATACTTGGAAATCACGTTTCATGTGCACTAAAAATACGGTGACATCCACAAGTTGATCCCAACTAGAACCAGATTCTTCAAGGATGATGCGCACATTATCAAATACACTTCTGCATTGCGCTTCGAAATCGAATTCAATGAAATTCCCGTTTTTATCTAATTTTAATCCAGGTACTGCTGAATCTGTATCATCGGAACCGGCAACTCTTGGACCAACACCGGATAAAAAAAGTAGGTTCCCAACGCGACGAGCATGCGGATACAACCCAACAGGCTTGGGCGCTTTGTTTGTGGAAATTCGATTTTGTTCTGACATTTTCAATGCTTTCCGCAAATATACTAAAACCAATCGATTTTGCCTGCAAGATCCAAGTCCAACAAGGATACATGAAGATAATTATGTAACTTCGCTTTACATGCTGAATAAATCTGCACATATTGAACTTTCAATTGTCATTCCTACCTGTAATGAGGAAGGAAACATCTTGCCAATGTATGAACGATTGACAACGGTTATGAATGAGATTCACGTCAGTAATTTTGAATTCGTCTTTGTGGATGATGGTAGTTCGGATCAATCGTTAAGCAATATTCAAGAATTACGCGCTAAAGATAGCCGCGTAAAATTCATTCAATTAAGCCGAAATTTCGGACATCAAAATGCACTTAAAGCAGGACTAGATCATGCTCAAGGGGCAGCGGTAATTAGTATGGATGCAGATTTACAACATCCGCCGGAGCTCATTCCAACACTTTTCGAAAAATGGAAGACTGGTTATGAAGTCGTTTATACCATTCGTAAGGATGATCAAAAAGTTCCTTTTCTCAAGAAATGGACATCGAAAGGCTTCTACCGTTTGACAAATAAATTAGCTGAGATTCCTATAGAGGAAGGAACGGCGGATTTCCGATTGTTAGACCGAAAAGTAGTAGATTCACTCAAACAGTATTCAGAGTCTCATTTGTTTTTGAGGGGAATCATTCCTTCCTTAGGATTCAAACAAATAGGTATTCCTTACACGCCTCATGCACGCGTTTCTGGCCAGACCAAGTACTCATTTTCAAAAATGCTCAATTTTGCTTTAACTGGAATCACATCTTCTAGTGCAAAACCACTGTATTTTTCCATTTATACTGGTTTGTTTTTTGCGCTTTTGGCCTTTTTATATGGATTGTATGCTATTTACCTTGCTGCTTTTACAAGCGAGGCAATTACTGGTTGGACCTCTATTATCGCATCAATCTTGTTTATCGGTGGGATCCAATTGATTATGATTGGAATTTTAGGAATTTACTTAGGTAAGTTATTTATTCAAAGTAAAAATCGTCCGCTCTATTTGATTACTGAAAAAGAACTAGACTGATGATCACCAAACTACTAAATTTGCCAATAAGGTATCAAGCATTGCTGTTACTTATGGTACTTTTTTCGCTGTATGGTGTGTTCGATCATTTTTTTGATGGGATTTTACCCATACATGAATGGCGAAAAACAGATTCCCTGTCAATTGCGTTAAATTATGCCAAGGGCGCTCCTTTTCTGGAACCACAAACACAATTGATTTTAGCGAATGGCACACGCAATGCTACTTCGGAATTCCCCATTATTTATTTCATTCTCGGAAAATTATGGCAGGTATTTGGTCATCACGAGTGGATGTCTAAAGCCCTTTCGATTTCTATTCTTTTTATTGCGATATCTCTATTTAGCGATGTCATGGAATTTCTCTTCCAACAAAAAAGGAAAGCCCTTCTCTTCGTTTTTTTGATCGCGAGTTCTCCTGTCCTATTGTTTTACTCTGATTCCATATTACCCAACGTCTTTGCTTTTGCCTTTGTCCTTTTGGGAGCATTTGGAACCTTTCATTTTATTCGTTCTAAACAAGTGTTTTGGTTAGGATTTCTCACCTTGTTTTTCGCATTAGCGGTATTGTTGAAAATAACAACATTGATTTGCTTACTCTCCTTTGGTGGCGCTTACTTTTTCTATACACTAGTGAATCAAAATCAATCATTTAAAGCACAGTCTTATTTTTGGTTTTCGTTCCTTCTTTCCTTTATCTTGATTTTGGTGACAAGTTACCTTTGGTATTCCTACGCCATTCGTTATAACGAAAAAGTCGGTTCGGATTTATTTTCTACAACTGTTCGTCCAATCTGGGAAGTAGATGCCGAAACACGTAAAGCAATTTGGAAGCAATTTTGGAAACACATGCTCCCCGGACTTTTCCATCCGAGTATGTTGTTTCTGTCCGTGCTATTCTTTGGTTATGCCACTTGGAAAAAATGGGTTCATTCCTATGTGATTTGGCTAGTCATTATTGGTTTATTGGGATTAGTTGCTTATTTCATCCTTTGGTTCTGGGTTTTTGATGTTCATGATTATTACCTCATAGAAATGTTGTTTTTCCCGCTCATTCTTTTCTATGTATTGATTCAATTTGGAGGTCGAATAAGCAGATCTGAAAATAACCGACGCATTATTTTTGGCTCATGGATTGCCCTTGTTTTTTTTCAAGCAATATCCTTGGCTCATTGGTCTTTTGGAAAGGAAAACATCTTAACGAAAAACACTCCGTTTGTCAGTCAATTTGTGAAAGGAAATTGGGGTTATTTTCATTTTTATCACCGCGAGCACCTTGGTCAGCTACAAGCTTGTGCGAAAGAAATCCAACAAATTATCCCCAAAAGCGACACCATTCTTTGTTTATCAGATTCTTCACCTAATATTCAGTTATATACGTTAGGAAGAATTGGCTTCACTCACTTCAGCTTGCGTGAACCATATCCAAATGAGACAGAACAAGTCAAACAGATTATTCGAAAAGGAGCTAACTTTGCGGTAGTGATTCATGAAGCGAATTGGGAACCCAACAAAGATTGGGAACCATTTTTAACTAAACCCGTTTTCCAAAAAGGCAACGTCTATGTATTTGATCTGCGTAATTTTTAACTAAAATATTTAATTTCTACCCAATTTAATCTTTAAACCTACGTTATACTGACAACATGAAATGGACCATACTTTTATTTCTCTGTGTTTCTAGTTTTTTTCTAAAGGCTCAGATTGGAATGGGTACATGGAAACTACATGTGTCAACCTCTAAAGCGATAGATGTTGTCGCCTCGGAAAATGAAGTTTTCACCGCATATGTTAACGGCATGTCGATTTATTCCATTGACACCGATGAACACCGTCTGTTAACAGCCTTAAATGGCTTGTCGGATATTGAAATTTCATGCCTGTATTACGATGAAATTGAACAAGCTGTTTACATTGGCTACACAAATGGGAACATTGATAAGTATAAAAATGGGGTGGTAATTAATATACCTGCCATTAAACTAGCCCAACTTTCAGTATCTAAACGCATTAACCGTTTTGAACGAAATGGGGCATACGTTTATGCAGCAAATGACTTCTCAATCGTGCAATTGGATGCATCCAAAAATGAAGTGAAAGAAACGTTTTATCCAACAAATTCCACTGAACGAATCGTTGATGTGGTCATCTATCAAGATTCAATTTATGCCTTAACACCGACACAACTTTTCAAAGGATTTCTTCCGAATCCAATTTTACCGGATTATTCTCAATGGGTAAGAGACATTCGTCTTCCATATCAAACGGCGAATGATTACACAGAAATGGAATTATTTAACAACCGCATCGTCGTTTTAAAAAAATCTATTGATTATGGAACTGATTCCGTTTACCGAATCAATTCTTCTGATTTAGAATTGGTAACAACCATGCCTTTTTCTGTTGAAATTAACTCAATCAATGTCGTAGACAATTTCTTGTCCGTAAATATTGATGGGGTGATTAATTTATATAACGACAACCTTCAAATTCCCGAATCTTACGGTGCCGGAAATTTTAGTGTGTGGTTCTCTTCTTCCCGAACAGCAAGAAATCAAACAGGTTTATGGTCTGCTGACAGGAACGTTGGATTAGTCATGTATCCTACTGAATTCGCTTATAAAACCTACCCAATCGAAGGGTCTAAAAACAACCAGTTTTATGCGATGGATGCGCAAAAAGGAAAGTTGGCGATAGCTTCAGGACGATTAAATGGTAATTCACCGGGATTCACCAGAAATGGAGTCCATTTTTTTCAAAATTCCAATTGGGATTTATTGAACGTTACGAATGTTTCTCAATGGCCCCAATCTGACCTGTGGGATTTTTTAGATGTGGCAATTAATCCAACTGATACATCCGAAGTTGCAATGAGTACCTATTCATTCCTTCCATTAACATTGATGAATGCGACAGATACTTTAGTCTTTACTGGTGCAAACTCTCCAATAAAGCCTGCAAGTATTGGAAATGGATGGAGCCTGGTGTCGGATGTATTGTTCGATACAAGAGGTAATTTGTGGGCTTTAAATGGCTATTCTGAAAAACCTTTGAACGTCCGTGAAAAATCGTCGGGTGCTTGGTATAGTTTCGACTGTGGACCGAATGGAAAGAATAAGTTTACAACCAAAATGATTCAAGATTTCGATGAAATTATTTGGTTTGCTACCAAATCAGATGGCATCATTGGGTACCAGAACAATGGAACCATTTCTGACCCAAGTGATGATAAGTACATTTCATTAGATGGTGGGGAATTCAGCGGGAATCTACCTTCAACAGCTGTTACTGCTTTAGCTGCAGATTTTGACGGTGAACTTTGGATTGGAACAGAAACTGGTTTTGCTATTTTGTACAATGCTGCCGATGCATTTGACGCACAACCTGGAGATTATAACGCACAACAAATTAAGGTCAATTTTGAGGGAAATGGCGAATATGTACTTGGTAAAACGCACATCACTGATATAGAAGTTGATGGAGGGAATCGCAAGTGGGTGGCAACAGCAAATGGAGGAATAATCTTATTATCCGAGGATGGCTCTGAGATTCTTGAGCAATATACCACGGATAATTCTCCAATTATTTCCAATACGATATTTGATCTCCAATTGAATCATGAAACAGGCGAATTGTTCATTATAACAGATAAAGGACTTGTTTCGTATAGGACAAATGCAACATACGAAGACCCAGAATATTCTAATGTAGTTGTATTCCCTAATCCAGTAAAACCGAATTATTTTGGACCTGTAACCATTCAGGGAATTCGCTATGATTCCGACGTGAAAGTAACAGATGTTGCTGGAAACCTTATTTACCGAACGACATCAAATGGAGGAACGGCAACGTGGAACGTACAAAACCTAAACGGTGAAAAGGTTCCAACAGGCGTTTATTTCATTTGGACAGCTACTAATTTCGATGGAAGAGATAAGAAAGTTGGTAAAGTCATGGTCATCCGCTAGACTTATTCCAAAACATCCTTATTTTTGATAAAAAACATCATGAAAAAAATCTTTTTCTCCTCTTTAGTTGTTCTGTTTACGCAACAAGTATTTTCCCAAAAAGTGTTCTCTGTTAATTATGCCAATCAGGCGGATGTAAAAGTGTATGTGGTGAAATATGAAAACCAAGCAGATCTGAAAGTCTTTAAAGTTAAATACGAAAACCAGGCTGGTGAAAATAATGGCAAATGGTTTTTTACGCAATATGAAAATCAAGCCAAAAAAACCATCTTTTTTGTTCCCTATGAGAATCAGGCGGATTTAAAAATTTTCTTTGTGGATTATGAGAATCAAGCCGGATGGAGAAATGCTGCTAAAAAGCAACTTTTGTACTAAATGACAACTATCGACCTGCTTCTAGAGTGGACAGCTGCTGCAACTGGCGCTGGATACCTCTTTCTAGTAGCAAAAAAGAACAAATGGGCCTGGTTATCTGGTGGAATTAGTTCTTTACTGTATATTTTTGTTTTTTATCAGTCCAATTTATATGCACAAGCGATTTTGTCTTTCGCATATGTTCTGTTGAGCATTTTCGCTTTTTGGTCTTGGAACCGAGAAGGGGAAATAGCCTTGGTCTCCTGGAAGCTAAGAAACCACTTATTTGCAATACAAATCATTCTTCTAATCAGTGGATTTATTGCCTGGTTAAAACTAGAATCGTTTCATGATTTTGCCGAAAAAGAAACATTTGTGTTTGATGTGATTATTGCCTTATTTTCTCTTTTTGCTACCATTCTTGGTGTATTAAAGGAAAAATCAAATTGGATCTATTGGTTATTCATTAACCTAGCTTGTATCATGTTGTACCTGAATGCAGCATTATACGCAACAACCATACTTTATGCTGCTTATTTCCTTCTTGGTATTTATGGGCTTCGCGAGTGGAACAAAAAACCGATTGCATCATGAGAATCGCCTTCACCGGTCCAGAATCTTGCGGGAAATCTACCTTGGCTAAATGGGTTTCGGAAAAGTATAATTTACTATTAAGTGAGGAGTTTGCCAGAGAATTTTTAGCACAAAAAGAAACATATATCCAAGATGATTTAGACATCATAACCTCTGGACAACTCTTAGATTGGAAGAAAAAAGGAACGCAATTCGTTGCTGACACTGAAATAACCGTGCTAAAAGTCTGGTCTGAATATCGTTTCAAAAACACATCACATGTAATTCTTGAAGCGCACAAAAATCAAGTGTTTGATCATTATTTTCTTTGTGCTCCGGATATTCCATGGGAAGAAGATCCATTAAGAGAGAATCCCTTAAATCGTGAGGAATTATTTTTGATGTATGAGCAGGAAATAATCCAGCATAATTGGCCTTTTACCATTTTGAAAGGTTCTCTTGAAGAACGTCAGAAAGAAGTAAATTTCATACTACAAGATCTGCTTAATCATTAACTTTGTTGCATGAAACGCATTTTCTTTTTAGGCTTACTTTTACTTGTTTGTATTCCAATTGCATACTATTTCACAAGTTCAAAAAAGGATAAACCGTTGCCCATCATCAATCCTATTGATGTGAATGAAGAAATGGTCGATCCGGAATTACTTCGCTTGGGTTTTGGACACCAGATTGGATCCTTTTCCTTTCAAAATCAAGATGGAAATACCATTTCTACACAAGAGATGAAAGGAAAAATAGCGGTTGTAGAATATTTCTTCACCACCTGCAAGAGCATTTGCCCCATCATGAACCAGCAAATGCAACGTGTTAATGTGGCTTTTAAAGGGGATAAGGACGTTCAAATTTTCAGTTTTACAGTGGATCCTGAAACAGATGATGTAGCGCAAATGAAAAAATATGCAAATAGTCATCAAGCTACTTCTGGAAAATGGCATTTTTTAACAGGTAAAAAAGAGGACCTGTACGCACTAGCACGTAAATCCTTTTTTGTCCTTAAACCAGCCGAGGCGCAAAACCTTGGGGATGCGGGTAGTGATTTTATTCACACGAATAATTTTGTTTTGGTGGATAAACAATTAAGAATCCGCGGATAATATGATGGAACTTCTGTAAAAGAGGTAAATCAGCTCATTTCAGACATCAAACGCTTGCAAAAAGAGTGATTGAAAGGAATACCGAACACTTTTCTCTATCTTTGCTTGAATTATGAGAAATACACGCGGAACATCGAGAGGAAATCAATCAACGGATAAACGACCGGCTGCGGCTGGTAGAAAGCCCGTTGCATCCAAACGACCAGCAACAGACAAAAAAACATCAACGGATAAAAAGAGTCCAACGGATAAAAAAACAGTCACAGATCGTGACAAACGGAAATACATTGACTATAAAATCAAAGTAAAAAAAGGCGATCCTTTGCCTTCTTTTAATGAAGACCAAGTTCGATTGAACAAATATTTGTCTAATGCGGGCATTTGTTCAAGAAGAGAAGCAGATGTTCTCATTCAAACAGGAGTTGTTTCCGTGAACGGAAAAATTGTTACAGAATTAGGATACAAAATTGCTCCGGAAGATGTCATTCAATACGATGGCGAAACAATCAATGCGGAAACAAAACGCTATGTTTTGTTAAATAAACCAAAGGGATTCATCACGACAATGGATGATCCAAGAGGACGTAAAACGGTTATGACTTTGGTGAAAAAAGCATGCCGTGAACGCATTTATCCAGTTGGACGCCTAGACCGTGAAACCACAGGATTACTCTTGTTTACAAACGATGGTGATATGGCAAAGAAATTGACACATCCCCGTTATCAAGCAAAGAAAATTTACCATGTTGAGTTAAATAAATCAGTGACCAAAGAAGACATGGAAAAACTGATGCATGGAATTGATTTGGAAGACGGTAAAGCACGAGTAGATGAGGTTTCTTATATTGAGAATGGAAATTCTACCGAAGTTGGCGTAGAAATCCATTCTGGAAAAAACCGAATTGTACGTAGACTTTTTGAAGCCTTGGGATACGTCGTGGTGAAATTAGACCGCGTTCAATTTGCTGGATTAACGAAAAAAGACCTCCCTCGTGGATTTTATAGACACTTAACTGAGCAGGAAGTTTCTTTCTTAAAAATGACCAAATAATGAAACGCTTCGGAATATACTTAGCACTTTTCTCCATTGTTTTTTTTGGAATAAATGCTTGTTCTAATTCTACAGAATACACGTCCAAGAATCCAAATGCGGCATATTTTTACCCGCTTGACACGATTCCAAAAATTTACCTTTATAGAGACATAAATGGTGGACTTGAAGAAGAATTCCACCGTATTTATGCCTTGAAGGACAATGAAGGTGAACACGTGATTGTTGAGGTTTATGCCAGCGATGGTAGAATTCGCGAGGCATATAACTACAACATCGACTCCTTGAATCTGCAAGACTATATGGTGGTGGATATTCAACAGGAAAAAGAAAAAGCACTACTTTATAAGGATAAATTGTTCCCGATGAACTTAAACGAGCACACGTGGTTTGCTGCTAAATTCCGTGGTATTACAGATTCAACAGTTATGCTGAGCGAGGTGAAACGACGTTTTAAACAAAACAAGAAACACACCGTCATGGATGATGGAAATATAGCGACTCTTGTATTTAATGATGAAGTAAAATTGACCGTTTTAAATCCGTTTACCAAAAAGGAGCAAGCGAATAGTGCAAAGAGAATTTCATACTTTGCAGAAGGTTTTGGCTTGGTAGAATGGCATAGTATAAGCAAAAGCACGCATTTCAAACTTGAACAGGTATTGAGTCAAGAAGAATGGATAAAAATGATAGCACGATGAAAAATATTCTCCTCTTATTCATGGTGATGTTAATTTCAACATCATGGTCACAACAAACAAGTAAAAATAATAAACGTTCAACGGCAAAAGGCTCTATGTTTTTTTATTGGGGATATAACCGAAGTGCATATTCCAAAAGTAATTTGCGCTTCATTGGTCCAGGTTATGACTTCACTTTGAAAGGGGTGCAAGCGAAAGATCGACCATCTGAGGATATCAAAACCTATGTTAGTTTAACCGATTTCACTGTACCACAATTCAACTTCAGAATCGGCTACAATATCAAAAAAAATTGGGCATTATCATTGGGATATGACCACATGAAGTACGTAATGAAGGCTGGCCCAACCTATTTCCTTAATGGAACCATTAATCCTGGAATTGATCCTGTAACGAATTGGTCAGGAACGTACAATAATGAACCAGTTGTAACAAATGGTGATACGTTTCATTATGAAAACACCAACGGTTTAAATTACATTCATGCCGACATTTCCAATGTCTTTAAAGTATATCAATCAGATAAAGGACACGTTGCTTTAACCACTTTATGGGGCTTTGGTGCAGGACCAGTGTTGTCTTTTAATGACTTTACTTTTGCAGGTCAAAAAAACATGGCAACGGTTTCTATATCAGGATTTGGAGTTTCTGCACATGCAGGGTTACGAGCGGAATTTTTCAGAAGAGTATTTATTCAAACAAATTTAACAGCCGGCTTTATTGATCAAGTTCGCGTGAAAACAAGACCAAATGATTATGATTCTCATGCAAAGCAGGTATTTGTTTATAGTGAGGGAAATATCGTTATTGGAGCTTTATTCTACTTGAATAAAGGCGATAAATGTGGAACCTGTCCATTTCAATAAGCAATGAAGTTTTTGATTGTTGGATTGGGTAATCCGGGAAAAGAATACGAAGAAACACGCCATAATATTGGCTTCAAAGTGGTGGATGAAATAGCCAAAGAATTAGGAGCCACGTTTTCATTAGATAAAGCTGCTTTTCGTGCTGAAGTAAAGTTCAAAGGACGTACGCTCATCTTAATTAAACCCATTACTTTCATGAATCTTTCTGGGAAAGCCGTAAATTATTGGCTTCAAGCAGAAAAAATCGAGACGAAAAATCTGTTAGTTATCACCGATGATATCGCCTTACCATTCGGCAAATTGCGGATGAAAGGTAAAGGTAGTGATGGCGGTCACAATGGATTGAAAGATATACAAGCAGTTCTCAAAACAGTTGAATATACTCGATTGAGGTTTGGTGTTGGGAATGATTTCTCCAAAGGCAGACAAGCAGATTATGTCCTAGGTGAATGGTCAAAAGAGGAGCAATTGGCGCTTCCTGAACGTATTCAAACAGCATCAGAATTTATCAAAAGTTTCTCCTTTGTAGGTTTGGACATGACTATGACCACATGGAACGGTAGGTAAATCCAATATTAACTTTTTGTTAACTCATGGATTTTTAGTATATTCGATAAAATCTACTACTACATGATTAAACTTTTACTTGGAGCATTTCTATGCTATTTTTCAGTTGCTTTTTCCCAATATTGTACCCTAAATGTCGGGCCTACCTCAACAGTTGATTCCAATGTAGAACTCGTTCAAATTTCAGGTGCATCTGGAAACATTAATTACACAGGTTGCCCAGGGATTGTAGGTGTACAAGACCTTACAGCGCTTTCTGTTTCATTAAATGCCGGTGGAAACTACTTACTTAATGTAAAATTTGGAACGTGTGGAGGAAATTATGCCGGTGTTGGTGAAGTGTGGATTGATTTCGATCAAAATGACAATTTCGATCCTTACGAATCCATTGGTACTTGGACAGGAACTCCTCCGGTAGCCACTTCTTCCTTTAATTTTGTTGTTCCTGCAACTGCTCAAAATGGAATTACGCGCATGCGCATCATGCAGAGAGAGGCTGGTGCATTACCGTTAAATCCTTGTGGAACGTATTCCTGGGGTTCTGTTATGGACTTCGGAATAACGATTGGAAACGGAATTGATTGCACAGGGTTTGTTGGTGATGATCAAAATGACCCAATTCTCGTAAATAACATGCCCTATGTGGATGCGAGAGATAATTCCTACTGTTATTCAAACAACAATTACGTGTATCCTTCGCCGGATATTTATTACAAATTTGACCCGAACCCACTCATCCATTCCGTTCATGCATCCCTTTGTGGATCTTCCTTTGATACATTCATGAGCGTGGTAGATATGAATGGAAATGTCATTGCCTTTAACGATGATGCTACAAATTGTGGAAGTCAATCAGCGTTAACATTCGAAACAGCAGGACTTGGTTCTGTTTACATCATCGTGGAAGGTTGGGGCATTGAAATGGGGAATTACACCTTGACGTTAGATGCAGATTATGTTGGACTTGAGGAAAATGACTTAACTCGTTTTCGGGTTTTTCCTAATCCAACAATTGGTTCCATTTCCTTAAATAAAGCTATTGGCACTGCCCGTTTATATCATGTGAATGGCACGTTTTTGGGCAGTTATAACACAGATCACTCTTTGGTGCTTGATTTGACTCCTTATCAAGCGGGAAGCTATTTCTTGCAATCAGAGGATGGATCAGTAACAGAGAAAATAAGCTTGGTCAAATGAGAAGCGTATTACTAATTCTTGTTTGTCTTTTCTCCATTAGTGTAAAAGCACAATTTTGGATTCAGAAATCTTCTTTTGCAGGAGTTGGTCGCCACCGCGCTGTTGGATGCGCTACCGAAAACAAAGGATACCTTGGCTTAGGACACGTCAATGGATCCGGAGTGGATATTTCTTACAACGATTGGTGGGAATATGACCCATCCTCAGATACATGGTCGCAACGTGCTAATTTTCCAGTAAACAACCATGGAGCAACCAGTTTTGTAGTGAATGATCAACCATGCGTTGGTGGAGGATCTGCGCTGAATGGTGAATTTTACAAATTCAATCCAAATCAAAATACATGGACACCAATAGCATCTTGTCCATTTTTTAATCCAGGTGACACACAGGGATTTTCTGTCAATGATAAAGGATATGTATATGTTGGCACAAACATGGCCGAATATGACCCGAGTGGCAATAGTTGGACCTTAAAAGCAACACCGCCTATGGCATTTGGATCTTGGACTTGTTCCTTTGCCATCGAAGGAAGTGGTTATGTAAAGGCTGGAAATAAACTATATGAGTATAAACCAGAACACGATACTTGGACACAACGAGCAAATTTCCCTGGTGTTAGTACGGGAGGAAGTTATGGATTCTCGATTCTGCAAAGAGGATTCGTCACCTGCGGTTATGTAGGAGCTTTATCTACGGTTACAAGTCAGGTTTGGTCCTTTTATCCAGGCTCAAACTCTTGGCAAATGGAATTGGAGTTTCCCGGAACAAAACGAAGATTCCCTGTTGCATTCGCGATTCATAACCGAGGATATTTTGGAACAGGAACGAATGGAATTAACTTGAATGATTTTTGGCAATACAATCCAACATTAAATACCAATGAACTTTCGGAAAACGAAGAGATTCAATGGAAAATTTATCCAAATCCAAGTACAGATTACATAGATGTTGAATTACCAAGTGAAGTTTCTTTCGGAGAAATAGCAGAAGTGAGAAACCTATCTGGTCAGCTCATTCAGCGTGTGGAATTAAATAAGGTAACAACGCGACTCGATGTCTCCACTTTGGTTTCTGGAGCCTATTTTATAAGTGTCCAAATCCAAGGCAAGCAGTTAAGTAAAATGTTTAAAATCTTGTAAAATGAAACAGAACATTTACTTTCTAATTTTAGTCATTGTTCCTAATTTTTTAGTTGGGCAGTATAATACATGGACAAAGAAGAATGATTTTATCGCCGGAAAAAGAGAACGTGCAGTTGCTTTTTCTATCGCAGATTTTGGCTATGTTTCTACCGGTATTGATACGGCAGAGGTTCTACAAAAAGACCTTTGGCAATATAATCCGAATACAGATTCTTGGACTCAAAAAGCCGATCTTCCTGGTCCCGCAAGAAGGGATGCCGTTGCCTTTTCCGTAAATGGAAAAGGATATGTCGGAACGGGAATTGATAATGCAAGTGCCCTTGTTGGAAATAAATTAAAAGATCTTTGGGAATATGACCCAATACTAAACGCCTGGACTCAAAAAGCAGATTTTCCTGGTTCAGGAGCGAATGGAATTTATTTTGCAACGGCATTTACTGCTGATAACAAAGGATACGTTTGCGGAGGTAAATGGGGGCCAAACCTATATTCGAGCCAATTATGGGAGTACAAACCAAGTTCTAATCAATGGATTCAACGGACGAATTTCCCTGGAGGGGTTCGTTATCAATTAAGTTCTTTTTCTATTGAAAATCAAGGATATGTTGGCCTAGGCGCGAATCAGGATATTTATAAAAAGGATTTTTACCGCTATAATCCAGGGTCTAACCAATGGACACAAATTGCTGATTTTATAGGTAGTGAACGAGGAGGAGCGTGTTCTTTCACCATCCAAAACCGAGGTTTTATATGTCATGGGACAAATGGCGGCTTTCTTGATGATTTAATCGAATACAATCCTGAAGTAGATGAATGGGAAGTGCGCTGTGCCTATGGCGGGAGTGAACGTAAGAATGCAGTCGCTTTCGTTGTAAACGAGCGTGTATTTGTCGGATTAGGAAAGGGCTATTCAGGCAAAAAATCAAGTATTCAAGAGTACTCATCTCCAAACTATGCTGAGTTATTAGAATTGGAAACGGCGTGTGAAATTTATCCAAATCCTTCCAATGGGAAAATTCAATTGAGGTCAGAATTAGCTGTGGAATCCATCCTTATTTTTAATGAATCGGGAACCTTGACTTTTGAGCACCGCTTATCAACTCCTTCAGAAACAATGGATTTGTCACACTTGTCAAC
>CANMFV010000005.1 GCA_947496835.1 Flavobacteriales bacterium
CATCAACGTTGCTGATCGTTATGTTCAAGACAATCAAATAGATCGGAACGTACGATTTGATATCATATCAATCGTTCACAATCAATTTCAAACAAGCATCGAACACATTGCCGATGCTTTTTCTGCATAAGTTTTTAGATGTGTAAAGCGCGATTATCCGTAGCGGCTAATGCTGCTTCTTTCAACGCTTCTGAATACGTTGGGTGGCCATGACAAATGCGCGCAATATCCTCTGCTGAAGCACGGTATTCCATCGCTGTTACTGCTTCCATAATTAAGTCAGCAGCTCTAGGTGCAATCATGTGTACGCCAAGAATCTCGTCTGTTTTTTCATCTGCTAACACTTTGATGAATCCACTGGTATCCATACTTGCTCTCGCTCTTCCTAATGCTTTGATAGGGAAACTTCCTGCTTTGTAAGCAATTCCAGCAGCTTTCAATTCTTCTTCTGTTTTTCCAACAGCAGCAATTTCCGGCCATGTATACACAACTCCTGGAATCAAATTATAATTGATGTGCGGTTTTTGTCCGGCAATCATTTCTGCTACAAATACACCTTCTTCTTCTGCTTTGTGTGCGAGCATTGCTCCGCGCACTACATCACCGATAGCGTAGATGTGACTCATTTTTGTTTGTAGGTGATCATTGACTTCACTTTGACCTCTATCTGTTGCGCTTAGACCAGCTTTCTCTAGGTTCAATCCTTCCGTATATGCTTTTCTTCCAACTGCCACAAGACAATAGTCTGCTTCAAGTGTTACTGTTTCACCTTTTTTATTTTCAGCGGTTAACACTACTTTTTTACCTTTATTTTCTACTTTCACCACGCGGTGCTCCATGTGGAATTTGAATCCTTCTTTCTTAAGAATTTTGGTAAATTCTTTGCCAATTCCTGCATCCATTGTTGGAAGAATTGTTGGGGCAAATTCAACTACTTCAACTTCTGCTCCTAACCTTGCGTAAACTGAACCAAGTTCGAGTCCAATAACACCACCACCAATCACCAACATTCTTTTAGGAATTTCAGTCATATTCAGTGCTTCCGTGGAAGTAATGATGCGTTTTTTATCCGGTTCCATCCCTGGGAAAAAGTTTGGTTTTGAACCTGTTGCTATAACGATGTTTTTTCCTTGAAGGGCGGTTTCTGTTCCATCTGTTCCTTTCACCAAAATGGTATTGGCATCTGCAAAAGAACCAAGTCCGTGAAAAACAGTTACTTTATTTTTATCCATTAAAAATTTAACACCCGCACACGTTTGACTAACCACTTCATTTTTTCGATTGATCATTTGGGTCAAGTTTGCCTTTAATCCAGTTATTTCAATTCCGTGAGTTTGGAAATTATGCTGTGCATTGTGAAAATGCTCAGATGAATCTAATAGTGCCTTAGATGGGATACAACCCACATTTAAACAGGTACCACCAAGTGTGTTGTATTTTTCTACCAGTGCTGTTTTTAGTCCTAGTTGTGCACATCGAAGTGCTGAAACATATCCACCTGGACCCGATCCTACTACAATTACATCAAAAGCGTTCATCTCACAAATTTTCCTCAAAGTTAGCACAACAATTCACAAGTTAAAAACAGAAAGGGGATATCCGTAAATAAAAAACAAACTCTTTTGTGAATTATACGTTTATCCTTTGGATGAAAAATTATTTAATTATTGGATATGGCTGGTTGGGAAAAGCACTTTCTCTTGCCTTAAAAAATGATGGAGCGAACGTTTATTCCACTTCCACTGATGTCAAGAAACTCCAAGAAATGTTGTCAGATGGAATTTCTCCGATGCGGTTAATCAAAGCCAATCAAATTGTTTCTTGGGAAGAAACGCCAAATAAAAACTTCGATGTGGTGATTATTACCTTTCCACCATTCGAGGGTGTGCTTGAATCCTTAAAGAATATGATGCCTTCGATTCAAGCCGACCTTGTGATTTTCACAAGTTCTACAGGTGTCTATTTGGATGAATCGAGGGTAATGGACGAATCATCCCCAGTCATTACATCACACCTTGTTTACCAAATGGAAGAGTGCATTCGATCGCTTGTGACTTGCAACTATATTGTCCTTCGTTTAGCGGGACACATTGGTCCAAACCGTCATCCTGTGCGCTTTTTCTTGCGACACAAACGAGACATTAATAATGGACAGGCCCCTGTCAATTTAATCCACCAATCGGATGTAATAAAGGCAATTTCATGCGTATTGGTCAGCCCAAAACAAGATGAGATTTATAATGTATGCTGGCCTGAACATCCGACTAAGGAGCAGTACTATGGAAGCCTTGCACTTCAATTGGGTACGGAAAAATTGGTCTTTTTAGAGGGGAATCATGGCAAGAAAATTGATGGGAGTAAGATAAACCGCGAAACAACGTTTAAATATGCTTATTCAATTCACGTAATCAATGATTTAGATTTGAGAAAAGACAACATTTGACCTATTTTTACGTCTAAGTAAGCACATGAAGAAACTCTACCTTATTTTTTTCTTTTTCATGATTTCCAACAGCTATGCTTCGCATATCATTGGCGGAGATATCTACTATGATTATTTGGGAAATAATCAGTACCGTTTTTTCATTACGTTATACCGCGATTGCAATTCATCAGGTGCGCAATACGATGACCCTCTTGCTTTAACGATTTACAAAGTAAACAATGTGTTTTTCGAAAACATTCTTGTTCCTTTCCCCGGAAGTGTAGTCTTACCGGTCAATTTCAATAATCCTTGCGCTACACCACCTTCCAATGTATGTGTGGAAAGAGCGATTTATACAACTGTTGTAACGCTACCTCCTACTCCCGGAGGTTATGATGTTTCCTATCAGCGATGTTGCCGTGGACCAAATATCACGAACTTATTGTTCCCAGACGATACAGGAATCACGCTCACAACACATGTGCCTGGATCTGACACCGGTTTTACCGCGAACAGTAGCCCGCGATTCACAAATTATCCTCCAGTGTTACTTTGTAACAATGATGAACTTATTTTTAATCATGTCGCGACCGATCCGGATGGAGATCAGTTGGTTTATTCTTTGGTAACACCTTGGTCAGGTGCGACCTCAACGAATCCACAACCTACCCAAGCGCCCGCGCCGCCATATTTCCCAATACAATGGAATGGAGGCACGTTTAATGCACAACAACCTCTTGGTTCAGGATCTTCAACGGTGATTGATCCAACGACCGGCGTGCTGGTTGTTAATCCAAACATGATTGGATTATTTGTTGTAGGTGTTTGTGTAAAAGAATACAGAAATGGTGTTTTGGTTGGACAAACCGTCCGGGATTTCTTGTTTCGTGTTTTTGATTGCAACATCGTTATGCAGGCCTTACTACCACTTCAAACTCAACTTCCAACGTTCGTTTCTTACTGTCAAGGGCTCAATGTACAATTTGTGAATAATTCATACGGAGGAACCTCCTATGCTTGGAATTTTGGTGTGCCAAATATCTCAACTGATGTAAGTTCGCAATTTGCTCCTAATTATACATTTTCGTCTCCCGGAAATTACAATGTTCAGTTAATTGTGAATCCAGGCATGCCTTGCACGGATACAGCGTACATGAATGTGATTGTAAACAATCCCCTTAGTGTATCTTGGACTGCGCAGGACTCCTTGTGTATACTGGGAAATAACTTTGATTTTATTGCGAACGTTTCCAATCCTGCTGCAAGTCTGACTTGGGTCTTGGATCCGAGTGCGAGTCAAACTTCTGGAACAGGAAATTCCTTGTTCAGCATCACTTTTTCTACTCCCGGCTACCACATAATAGAAGTAATTGCTGATGATGGCTTCTGTCAATTAAGTTATGTCGATTCTGTTTTTATTTTCGATCTTCCAACGAGTATCATTTCTGTTCCACCACTAATTGAGTGCCTTGGATTCACCGTTCCGTTTGACAATAATTCTAGTTCGGCAATAAATTATTCATGGGATTTCAGTTTGGGATCTAACAGTATTGGACAAAGCAATGCAACGACCCCGACTTTTACCTTTCCAGCTCCTGGATTATATACGGTCCAGTTAATTGCAAGCTCTCATTCAACTTGTTCTGATACATCGGAAGTTCAAGTGACTATTAACGAACCACTAGTCATGTCGATAAGTCATACGGATTCCTTGTGTATTGATTACACATTTGATTTTTTCGCCACGGTTTCTGGTCCAAGTAATGCAACGTATCAATGGGATTTCGGCATCCATGCGAATCCAAACACTTCTTCAGACTTAAGTGTACAAGGATTAAGTTACACACAGTCGGGAACAATGCCTGTTTATTTTATTGGGCAGTATGACAATTGCACCGATACAGTCAGTTCGAATGTTCGCATCTTTGAACACGCTAGTATTGATTTCATGTTCATCAACACCTTGCAGTGCGCTCCGTCGCTTGCTCAATTTGTGAATTTAAGTCAATCAGATGTGCCTATTCAATACGTTTGGGACTTTGGTGACGGCAACACGTCCACCGCTGTAAATCCCAATCATATTTACCTCAGCCCTGGAAATTATAGTGTTGGTTTAACCTTGAATCAGCTCTACGGATGTATGGATACACTTTATTTGATGAAACAAGACCTCGTCACGGTTAATCCGTCTCCAACTGCAGGATTTATGGTAAATCCAGAAAAGGTTGATGTTTGTCAAAATGTGGTTTCATTCTTTGATCAATCGATAGGAGCAACAAACTATCAATATGTTTTTGACAATAGAGAGTATACATCAAACCTTGCAAGTTTCAGTCACGATTACGTCAATGCAGGATCGGATTACCCAATCCAGATTGTATCCAATCAATATGGGTGTCGAGATACAGCAAGAAGAACGGTGATGGTTGAACCATTTTCCATTTATATCCCAAATACGTTTATTCCTGATCAGAATAATCGCAACGAATTATTTATTCCCGTTACTTCTTTTGATGTAGTCGCATGGGATTTAGGAATCTATAATCGCTGGGGAGAGGCGATATTTCGAACAAATGACCCGTTGCAAGCGTGGGATGGACAATTGAATGGTGTTATGTGTCAAGATGGTTTGTATAGCTATAAACTAAAATTCCGTTCCTGTGACAAACCGTATATTTGGCAGCAAGTAGATGGATTTGTTACGTTGATTCGGTAGTTATTTTCTAAGAACGAAATTTTGACCTAAGTATACTTTTCTTACCTGTTCATCTGATGCTAATTCTTCAGCTGTTCCAGACTTCAAAATACTTCCTTCAAAGAGTAAATAGGCACGATCGGTTATTGAAAGTGTTTCTTGAACGTTGTGGTCAGTAATTAGAATGCCAATATTTCGTTTTTTCAATTCTGAAATGATGCTTTGAATGTCTTCAACAGCAATTGGATCAACCCCAGCAAATGGTTCGTCTAACAGGACAAATTTTGGATTCGTTGCCAAGGCTCTGGCTATTTCCGTCCTCCTCTTTTCACCACCAGACAAACGATTACCAAGATTTTTTCGCACATGTGTTAAACTAAACTCTTCCAAAAGTTGTTCGAGTTTTTCATTTCGTTCATCTTTTGACATACTGGTCATTTCGAGAATCGCCATGATGTTATCTTCAACGCTCAATTTACGAAAAACAGAAACTTCTTGTGGGAGGTAACCAATTCCCATTTGCGCCCGTTTATACATGGGTAGTTTTGTGATTTCAACTTCATCTAAAAAGACGGAGCCTTCATCAGGACGAACCAATCCAACCATCATATAAAAGGATGTCGTTTTTCCAGCGCCATTTGGGCCTAAAAGACCAACGATTTCACCTTGATTTACTTCAACAGAGACCCCATTAACAACCGGTCTGCCTTTGTATGTTTTACGAATATGTACAGTGTATAATTTCACAACACGAAGGTATTAAAAATTCAACGCATAGCGTGCACGTATTCCAAATGGACTTTGTCCTAGTATTGGATGCGTCATTCTCCAAACAAGATCAACACGAATAACTTTCAATATATTCTCTATCCCAACAGAAGTTTCCATGTATGGAATGCCATTAAATCGTTTGACGAAATCAGGGATTAACATGGCTTGTTCATGTTTTTGACTAATGTCACCATAGAGAATCCTTCCTGTGGACACAAGGCGTAAATTTAATTTTTTCACCAAGGGAATCCGGTCAAAAAATAAACCTTCCCAATGATTTTCAATAAAACCCGTGATGTATTTGTCACTTATAAATTCCATAAAATTCAGCTTATTAAAAGTGCTGGTTAACAACCAAAGTGATTGATTTCCTTCATGTACTTTTAAAAATGGGTAGGCGGTAGTTCCAAAAATGTATCCAGCGGTTACACCATAGCGCATGCGCCCTAAGACACCCAATTGTGTGTTATGCTCCATTTGAAACTCAAGGCGCTGGTAATTGTATTCACTCCCTAACAAATTTTTCATTCCGATGATCGCCTGAATAGAAAAAATTGGATAGGCTGATCGGACACTTGTTCGGTCAAAATAACCTGAAATAAACTCCTCGTCTTTTGTCCATCGCACACGTCCAATGAATTCAAATGTTTTAATGTTTGATACATTAGCAGTATCAAAATTGAGTACGCGCTGGTAATTGGCTAATCCCAGAGGCGTGTAACTTTTCCATTCGAATCCACCATATAAGATGAGGTCTTTTTTGATGTCCTTCTCTAAATTCACCCCAATTTTATTGACAAAGGTTAATTTATCGAAAGGCGCGGTATTAAATACGGTGGCAAAGGTACTACCCATTGAAGCAGCTGTTGGGGACTGTCCGATTTGCTCAATATCATAGGAATAGATTCCTGTGAGCATTCCACGTTTTTTAGGAGTAATATTGTAACGTATTTTTCCGGCGTATTTAAATTTTTCGTCTCCAAAACCATAGGCAACACGACCACCTAGTTCAAGCCTTTTAGAAAAATCATTGGAAGTCCTTAATGCCAATGCTACACGGTAATTCTCAACTGGGTTTATACTAATTAATGATGTCGCATTTCCAAGTTCAATTTTATTGAATTGAAAATACCCAGTTGTCGCGAAGTAAATTAATTTTTTCATTGATTTGTAAAAACTTGTTTTACTGAGTGAGTCGACCATCTCTTCGATGTGTTTTTCTTGAACATTTAATGTGACAGGGCGATTTTTTTGCCAATAATCAGCATTTCTTACTTTAGCACTGTCGCTAAATTCAACCGAATTAGTAGTGTAAAATGCGTTTTCTTTTGCTTCATTGATGACAAAGTCACTTCTTTTGCTGTATTTCCTGCCAAACATTCCCAAAACCTTAGATTCTTCCGTTAACCTAAATTCTAAAATCAAGCGTTCTTCAGTTAGCATCCATACTTCATTTTGAACTTGATCAAAAAAGTGCTCAAAGTAAAAATTTTGAATGTAGTTTAGGTTGGCATCGGGAGAAATGGAAGCCTTTATTTGTTTTACGGCATAAGTGGTGTCGTTAATCCACATTTCACCTGTGAAAGCAAGGTCTCCTGTTCTTTTGGGCTCAAAACGCAATTTGTAACACCAATCGGAGCCGATAAAAGTAGAATCTTCTAGAACAAATTGATAATACGATCGAGCGAATGGTGCGAGCGGACTGATAAAGGATTTATTAAATAAATCATAGATGTTGTCATAGACGTTTAAATCCAAGTACATGTCACCAAGGAACTGATTTACTTGAATGTTTTCAATTCCAGTGATCTTGGTAGCTTGCACTACTTCCTTTTTCTGTTTTGGTTGATTTTTGTAATAAAAATCAGAGATAGATTCTGTTAAAATAACCGGTAAGTAGGTGTTTCCGTCACTTGTGGAATCTAAATAATTCATCACAAGATCCATTCGTTTTACGATTCCATTTTGTTGGAATTTCTCGCCAAGATTGTTGAGGTCTAATTGGATTTTATTGTAGAGCTTGTATTGATAAGCACCAAGTTTTTCTTTGTTATTGATGGGTTTATTGGCGATTACTTTTTTATGCAAAGCCACTGCTGGGGATTCGCTAGAAATCATCACAACCACATCTTTGTAATCAGTCGATTGGACAAGCATGGTAACATTGATTGTTTGTTCAATGTCCTTTTTAATTTTAAAGGATTGTGATTGAAAACCGATGAATTGAATATTTATTGAATCGGTGGCATAATAACTTTGTAGAAAGTATGCACCTGTGGAATCGGTTAAATCTCCAATTTTCGTCCCGACAAACCTCACTCGAGCAAAAGGAATTGGATCACCTTTGTCATCTTTCACATAACCCTTTACAGTGGTCGTTTGTGAAAATCCTAAAACAGGAAATAAAAACAAAAGGAAGAGTAGGGATTTCATACGGACCAATTAGTCTTTCTGATTTTTAGCCACGCGTTTTGCTACAAGCACACTGATTTCAAAAAGCAGGTAGATTGGAATGGTCACAATAACTTGCGAAATGACATCAGGAGGCGTAATAACGGCTGCTAGAATTAATATAACAACTACTGCATGTTTGCGGTATTTAACGAGAAATTCAGGGGTAAACAAACCTATTTTAACAAGTAAATAAGTGACAACCGGCAGTAGAAAAAACAATCCAGTATAAAATACGGTGGATAATATCGTACTCATGTAAGAGCTTATGGTAAAATCGTTCTTGATTTTGTCCGTTATTTGAAATGCGCCAAAAAACTGAACACTTAACGGAGCAACGATGAAATAACCAAAAAGGATTCCTGTAAAGAAAAGTATACTCACATAAAACACAATTCCTTTCGCCATTTTACGTTCTTTGAATTTTAGTCCTGGTTTTACAAACGACCATAATTGATAAAAAATATAGGGAAATGCCAGAACGGCACCACCCATTATACTCATCATTAAAGCATAAGAAAATTGACCGGATAATGTCATACTTTGGAAGTTAACCGGAATTTTATCGATGCAAACGTGCAAGTATTCACACAAAAGTTTAAAGGTGATAAAATTTGGATCGACCATTATTAAGAAAACATTTTCCATGATTTCTTTTTGATAAATCCAAATAACGATTGCGAAAATGATGACAGCAACCGCTGAGCGCATGAGCCTCCATCGTAATTCTTCAAGGTGATCAAGAAAGGACATTTGCTTATTGTCTGACATGGTACAAAAGTAGTGATTTTCTCTCGCTCAAAAATGAAGTTTTAGAACGTAAATTGTTTACGACCTGAATCCTCAACTTTGTTTAAAATTAACGGCTATGGAAAAGAAATTTGAATTAAAAGAAATGTGGTTTAACAATACGGATACGGAGGTTGTATTAACTGGAATTTTACACAAAGAGTTCCTTCAGTATGACACAAAAGTACGCATGCCCATTACCCGACTTAATGCGTTGGTAAACCTTCTACAAAAAAACAACGATGGATTTGATCTTTACGACCATATGTGTTGTTTCAATCTTGGATTTATAACCGAATACAATGTAGTCCTACCAGCGGAATTAAACCGGACGTTTACGAATAGTGATTTGATAGGGGAGGAGTTAGCTCCGCTGAAGCAAATTCGAGCTTAAGGTTGGATAAAAACCGTTTCTTCGTTTACTTGTTCGGCTTCAATTTTTATGATACCAGCACCAGATTTATTTCCTTTTTTCGCGTCGATATCAAGAACGGCTACACCAGCTTGTCCTAATTGGTACAATTCATTGTAATTGAATGTTGCCATACCATTCACATTCGTATATGCCGTATCGATTACTGCAACTTGCTGAGGTGTGGTTTGGGTATTTGTACCATATAAAACAACCATCGCGTTGCTTACGCTAGCGTTATTTTCGTCTTTGATGTAAATGTTTGCAATGGTATCTAATTTCTTTCTGCAAGAAGTAGTAACGACAATAGAGAGGATTGCTAGAACAATGATATTTTTCATCTCAGTTAATTTTAGTTCGGTAAGTAAATTGTTTTAACAGTTGTTGTGTGGACACGACAACGAGCATAATCATTTGCAATTTTGTTATTGTATTTGACGATAATGTCAAAATAACCGGTTGTATTATCAGCACCAGAAACATTGAAATATTGGTCCATGTCCACTACAGCGAAGCCTGAGGCGTTAGAGAATACGGTATCTACAAACGGAAGAGTTGCCGGATTGGATTGTTGGTCTCCAATGACGATTACTTTTGCTCCGTCCATTAGTTGATTTGATGATGAGCGAACAAACACCTTCAATACAGCAGGGTCTTTTGACTCACAAGAAACACTGATTAATATAACTAAACTCAGTGATAGTAGTTTAAAAAAGGTTTTCATATTTCTTCGAAAGTTTCAAATTTACATTATTTTTTTTAAATGTTCAAATCAAATTACTGGATTGTTACAACTACACGATTTCGTTTTTCCTCCTCAATTTGAATCACTTGGTTTCCAGTTAATCCGAAATAAAAAGCATTCACTTTTAAAACAGCCACCCCAACTTGTCCAGATTTGTAGTATTTATCCAAATCAAAGAACGCCAGTCCACCGGAATTTGTTGTGGTACTATCATTGATAACCGGTAATTGACTCGTGTTTGTTGTAGGTTCAACTACTAGTTTAACTTTTGCGTTTTCAACTAGTTCACCATTGGAAAATTGCACAGCGACCTCTAATGAAGTTGGTTCTTTTTTGTAACAAGAACTTAACGGTAATGAACACACCAAAAACAGGACAATAATTCCATCCCTTAGCGTTATTTTACCAATAAAATTCTTGTACATTTGCATACTTTAGGTCTGTTTAGCCATGTGTTAAACAAGTTCTAGGCCCGAAAAGTTACACTTTGCCGCAAGAAAATGAATATTAAAGAAATACTAGACGCAGTACAGGCATTCGAAATTCAATCAGCTCATGATTTAGAAAGCTTTCGAATTCAATTTTTAGGATCTAAGGGACAAATTAAAGATTTGTATGGCGCGTTGAAAAATGTTCCGAATGAAGATAAAAAGTCTGTCGGACAGCAAATTAATCAATTGCGTCAAATAGCAGAAGACAAATTTGCTTCATTTAAATTAACTTTTTCGGATAAGAATAGTGATGAAGACCAGCTTGATTTAACGAGGCCAAGTTCAGACACGCTTATCGGAAGTCATCATCCGCTTTCACTTGTTCGCAAGGAAATCATCGAAATTTTTAATCGAATCGGTTACGTTGTTTCAGAGGGACCCGAAATTGAAGATGATTGGCACAATTTCTCGGCACTCAATTTCCCGCCAGAGCATCCCGCCCGGGACATGCAAGATACTTTTTTCGTTGAGAAAGGTGAAAATGAAATGGCACTGCGCACTCATACGAGTAGTGTTCAAGTTCGGGTAATGGAAAATTCAACTCCACCAATTCGTACAATTTCCCCAGGTAGGGTGTATCGAAACGAAGCAATTTCTGCACGTGCACATTGTTTTTTTCATCAGATTGAAGGACTTTACATTGACAAAAATGTTTCCTTTGCTGACCTGAAACAAACCCTCATGTTTTTCGCGAAAGAATTATTCGGCGAAAAAGCAACAATTCGTCTGCGACCATCATACTTCCCATTTACAGAGCCAAGTGCTGAGGTAGATGTGTCATGTACACTTTGTAATGCCAAAGGATGCAATGTTTGTAAGTATTCTGGCTGGCTTGAAATTCTTGGTTGTGGAATGGTTGATCCAAATGTGCTTGAGGCCTGTGGAATTGACTCTAATGTTTATTCAGGCTTTGCCTTCGGAATGGGCGTGGAGCGCATAGCTCAATTGAAATACCGTGTTACAGACCTGCGCTTGTATTCTGAAAACGACTTAAGGTTTTTAAAACAATTCACCCCTGGAAACTAGAATTATGACTTGGAACATTCTATCAGAGCCTAATCAAATCAACGAAATCATCGAGACAAGTAAGCTTAAGCCGCAATTATTCTTTAAACATAGTACGCGTTGCAGTATATCAACCATGGCACTAAGTCGCTTTGAGAAATCTGGAATTTTGTCCAATGAAACTATTGACTGTTGGTATTTGGATTTATTAGAATTCCGTCCAATTTCCGCAGAAATAGAGAAATTAACAAAAGTCATTCACCAATCTCCACAAGCAATTGTAGTCCACAATGAACAAGTGGTATATTCCGAAAGTCACGGGATGATTGATGCAGTGGAAATTCTAAACATAGTTTAAATAGCATGAAAAAAATTGGTGTAATTGTTATTCTTGTCGCACTATTGGGAGGTTTTCTTATTCCAATGTTCGTAAAAGAAACGGATGAATTGGAAGTCCCATTTGAATTCGGTTTTTCAGATAATTTAGCAGTGAAATACGGTGATGTTGTGAACATTCCGATAGAAACAAATGGTGAAGTAAAGAGTTTAACAATCACCTTTGGAGGTAAAATACTTAGTAAATTAAAAAATCCAAAAGAAAAAGAAAGCGTTCAATTGGACTCGAAAAATTATCAAATTGGAGCGTATGAAATTGAATTGCAGGGAGTTGATTTGAATGGACAATATTTCACCGAAATTCGTAACGTGAGAATATTGTCTGATATTACACCTGAAAAGTGGACATTAGAAATTATAAATCGCTTTCCACACAATGAAAGTAGTTTCACCCAAGGACTTGCTTTTTCTGATGATCAACTTTACGAAGGAACGGGTGACCCCAACCAGACAGGTGCCTCCTTAGTAGCGAAAGTTGATTTGAAAACCGGAGAAATTGGTACTAAAATAGGATTGGATGCGACGAGATTTGGTGAAGGAATTACCATCTTGGGAGACCAAGTATTCCAATTGACATGGTTAAATCACAAATGCCTCGTTTACAATAAAGAATCACTTAAATTACTGAAAGAATTCGATTATGCGACAGAAGGATGGGGGATATGCACGGATGGAAAACAATTATTTATGTCGGACGGCTCGGAACGAATCTATGTGCGTAATCCCAAAACATTTGACATTATTAAAACCATTGAAGTTTACACAAATGAATTCGCAATTCCTAGGTTAAACGAGTTGGAATTTATTAATGGACTCATCTACGCAAACATTTGGACCTCGAACGAAATCGCGGTGATTGATCCCATGTCAGGAAAGGTCATTGCTATAATTGATGCTACAAATTTGGTCAATGAAGGAAAAGGAAATGGTGAAGTACTAAATGGAATTGCTTTTCATGCAAAATCGAATAAACTATACATGACGGGCAAATTTTGGCCAACAATGTTTGAAGTGAAGGTGATGAAGTAATTCACTTTCGATCATTATTTGTTCAAAAAGTGATGCATTGGCAATTTTTTTAAGTTTTCCCCGTTTGAAAAATTGTAATTAAGAATATGGAACAGACAACAAAAGACTGGAATGAATTTAAAAGCAACGATAGTTGGTCAATTTTCAAAATCATGTCTGAATTCGTTGAAGGATTTGATCGGATGTCTAAAATCGGCCCATCTATTTCAATTTTCGGTTCCGCTAGGACAAGACCTGAAAACCCGTATTATTTACTTGGAGAGGAAATCGCTGAAAAATTTGCAAGCTTAGGTTATGGCATTATCACAGGCGGTGGACCTGGATTAATGGAGGCCGCAAACAAAGGAGCGCAAAAGGCCAAAGGAAAATCAGTTGGACTCAATATCGACCTTCCGTTTGAACAGAATCACAATCCTTTTATTGACAGAGAACACAACCTCGAATTCGATTATTTCTTTGTTCGAAAAGTCATATTTGTTAAATACTCTCAAGCATTTGTTATTTTACCGGGAGGATTTGGGACCTTAGATGAGTTTTTCGAGGCAATGACCTTAATCCAAACAAAAAAAATCGCTAAAAGACCTGTTGTACTGGTTGGCACGTCCTATTGGATTGGCTTACTGAAATGGATGGAAGAAACAATGTTATGGAAAGAAAACACTATTTCCGCAACGGACATTGAATTGTACAAATTAGTCGATACGGCGGATGAAGCGGTTGAATACATCGAAGATTTCTATCGTTCTCACGCACTATCTCCAAATTTCTAATAATTTAACTGAAAGGAAAGATTAACTTTGGTTATTGAAAAAACAAAAACAGTGTTCCAGAAAATAAAAAATTTCGTTTTAACAAAGCATTTCATCAAGCATGTTGGTCTTGTGATTTTGTTTTATTTAGTCCTTGTTTTTGCAACGGTACTTTATTTAGACTTTTCTACGAATCATGGTGAAAAAATAGTGGTCCCGAATTTAGTTGGAATGAATGGGGAAGAAGCTAAAAAGAAAATTGAAGAACTCGACATGCAATACCAAATTCTTGATAGTATTTACAATCCCAAAATGCCGGAAGGAACTGTTATTGAACAATTAGTTGAACCAACGGCAATTTCAATGGTTCACGTCAAATCTGGACGAATCATTGGTTTGCGATTGTCTAAAAAATCACAAATGGTCGAAATGCCAAGTTTAGTTCACAAGCAATTACAATTTGCAGAAAGTATCTTGGAGCAACGAGGATTGAATTTCAGCATTCAATATAGAGCGACTAGCGAAGCTAACGGTTCGGTTTTGGATCAGCTTTACCAAGGAAGAAGAATTAAAGAAGGTGACCGAATTCCAATCGGTGCGGTGGTGACACTGATTGTTGGACAAAATGATCAAGGAGAACCAATTACACTTCCAAATTTTGTTGGTCTTTCTATGGCAGATGCACGGTTTATAATGGATACGCTTGGGGTTAGTTCATATAGTTTTGTTTGTCCCGACTGTAGTACCTCACAAGATTCCTTAGCAGCAATTATTTTTAGCCAAACTCCAGAGTTTATTGAGGGGTCTACCGTTTTCAAGTCGACTCAATTTATTTTTTCCATGAAACGAAATGTTTCTGACATCGAAAATCCTGAATAATATGAAGCGTTTTCTATTAATTTGCTTGATTTCAGCAACTTCTTTTGCACAACAAATGGAGATAGGGCCGATGATGCGGAATGTTCACTTAAGCCCTCGATCCGAAGTTCTAAAATCCGGAAACACTGGAATTGATAGTACATTTATCTATGTTTCAGATACACTTAGTCTTCCATTTTTTGATGACTTTTCATCAAATAAATTTCAACAGTATTCGGCTCAATTTAATGATCCAGGTGTAACGAGTGAGCTATATTATCGCCTATTAGACCCAGCTACTTTGATACCCTTTGCCGTAAATGCAAGTTTTTCGAACGGCGCAACCTTTAAAAGAACATATGACAGCACGAGCGATACTTTTGTCGATAGTGTTTTTGCGACAACAGCTGTTAAGGTAGGTGATTTCTCTAGTTATCCGATTAATTATCAAACAGAAGATTTGTACCCACCATACTACATTTACGACACGATTGGAGTTCCTGATGTAAGAGATACAGTTTGGGTAACTAATCCAACATTCATTCAAGATTCAGCGCGTGTATTTTTCGCTCCGTTAAACGATCAAAATGCACATTGGTTAGATCATCAGGCTTATTTAAATGAACGTTTTGGCTTTAACCCAAGGTCCTTGGGGGTAGTTACTTTTGATGGATTAGACGAATTTGGATATCCTTATCAAATTGGAACAAGCGTTACGAATTATGCGGATAAATTGACGAGTAAACCATTGAACTTAGCTGGTTTTACCGCCGAAGATTCACTTTACCTATCTTTTCTTGTTCAACCTGAAGGATTAGGTGATATTCCAGAGGTAGGCGATTCTTTGGTTTTAGAATTATATGCAAAAGATCTCGATCAATGGTTTAGAGTATGGTCGATTAACGGTGACACTACGTATAACTTCAAATCGGCTCATATTCCAATCAAAGCTGCAAAGTACTTTAAAAAAGGCTTCCAATTTAGGTTTAAGAACTACGGTTCTTTAGCGGGAGCTTTAGATCATTTTCACTTGGACTATGTTCATTTGCGTACTCAATCGTTTTTAGCGGACACCTTGTTCAAAGATTTCGCCTTGGTTTATCCGTTAAACACCTTATTGAAAACCTACACTTCCGTTCCTTGGGACCATTACAAGCAATCGACAGAGAATCACATGAGCGATGCATTAAAAGTTTTGGTGCATAACGGTAGCCAAAATCCAGAAAACTATCTAAATGGAAGCATTAGCTTCGGTCAAGGCGCAACAAATTATGGAAATTTCACCTTGCAAGGATTTAATTTAGCAGAGCAGCAAATTAACTATGCTCCAAGAACCACACATACTTCTTTTCATGATTTGAGTTTAGGTTCCGAATTCCCAAAAAATCTTACTGGTAATGAACAAACCTTTGAAGTAAATATGGCTGTATCGGCACAATTTCCAAACGATGTAAATAATGACCAGTCAACATTTACCCAACAATTTTACAATTACTACAGCTATGATGACGGAAGCGCTGAAGCAGCTTTTGGTCCAACAGGAGTACAGTCGAGACTAGCCGTATCCTATGAAGCTTATGAGCCAGATTCTCTTATTGGAATTGCGATGCACTTTGTTCCATCTGTAACGGATGTTAGCAACAAGTTGTTTTTAATGACTGTTTGGGCTGATGACGGAACAGGAAATCCTGGCGCTGTGTTGTATGAAGATGATATTTTTAATACTAGAAGTCCAATTTATGGCACTACACAAAATATGTTTATTAAATATTATTTCACCGACACGATGAAAGTTGCTGTCCCATCGAAATTTTTTGTCGGATGGAGACAACTAGATCAACAAAGGCTTAATTTAGGATTAGATCGAAACATAGATCATTCAGATAAAATAAAATTCAGTGTTGATGGTGGTGGATCTTGGTTGAACTCGCCGTTTGAAGGAAGTGCCATGATGAGACCAATTTTCTCTACATCTCTTGATCCTATTTTGGGTGTAAAACCAACTGAGTTCATTGCTGGATTTCGTTGTTATCCGAATCCCGTGAATGATGAATTACAGTTTCAAAGCTCGAGCACGTTGGAAAATGAGCTAAAATTCATTTACGATGGAGCTGGACGTTTGATACTTCAGACAACTGATAATGCCATTTCTTTAGGTGAATTTCAATCAGGAATTTACTTTGTTTCCATCCCTTCGATTTCCTCGAAACCAGTGAAGATAATAAAGCAATGACAGAGGAACAAGTCGTTGATCTAG
>CANMFV010000006.1 GCA_947496835.1 Flavobacteriales bacterium
ACCATCTACACCGATACCGAAAAAAATGCCATCCGCTTTTCAAACTTTAAGAAGTTAGAGGCCTCATGTGCGTTTTCTGGATTGGGTGTCAAATACGTAGCTGCTGGTGAAGAAATTTACTATGCGAATGGTAAAAAGTACAAGGTCAAGGTGGGCGATTACATCATCGGTAATGAATTTACCAATTCCCTTGTTCAGATCAATAGTACTGAGGCAGTTCAAGGTTTGTGTATCGATATCTCTTCAGAAATTATTTCCGAGGTAGCTGAATTTCATGACGTCAATGGATCGGAATTAAAAGAGTTTTTACTCTCAGACCAATTCTTTGTGAACCGTTACAACGTGAAGAATACAAGTTTAGGTTATTCGCTGCATGAAATCAATCAAAAGATAAAAACGGGTGTTTTCTCGAATGATCTTCAGCACAATGAATTGTTTTATAGCCTAGCGGAATCCATAATCACTGACCAACGCTTTGTGTTTGAACATTTGTCAAACCTAGACTTCAAAAAGAATGTGACAAATGAAGAAGTTTTCAGGGCCATTCTACAGGCTAAATTACTCATCGATGAATGCATTACAGAGAATTTATCCTTGGAAAAAATGGCAGTTGAAACCGGGATTTCGAAGTATCATTTTATTCGGGTATTTAAAGCGGCATTTGGCATTTCGCCCTATCAATATCAAAAACGAAAACGTCTCGAACTTGCTAAAGTAGACCTCTTGAGCGGTGAAGAAATTCTGTTTACAGCCATACGCTATGGTTTTGCAGACACCCCTTCATTTTCAAAGGCGTTCAAACAACAATTTGGTCACACACCCGGAACGATAAGAAAAAGCAATTTTTGACAACTCCACCTCTTGTAGAGGCAGTTTCTTTGACACAAAAACTGCCATGTTTCGTCTGCTCTCTTTGTTTTTTATCTGCTGTATTTCTTGGAGTATTAGTGCGCAACTTCAGCGCAAGGCACTTCTTGGTGCTCGAATTGAATACGTTACAGAAAATGGTAATTCAGGTTGTAAGGTCGTTCATGTTGTTCGCGGAACAAGTGTTGACTTAAAACTACAGGCAAACGACCTCATCTTGAAAATAAGTGCGCAAGGCTTTTCTTCATCAGACGAATTCATTAAACAATTTCTAAGTTACGAACCTGGCAAAGAAATTCAGCTTTCAGTGCTTCGTGGGAAAAAGAACTTAACGCTCAAAGCAAAGGTCGTTGCTCGTCCATATGAAACCGACGACAACGCGACAGTTATTTATGATGAAGCACAATACAAAGGAGGGCAACTACGGGTCATCATCAATAAACCCTTCAAAGAAAATAAAATGCCCGCGATGCTCTTCATTCCAGGGTATACGTGCAGTAGCATTGATGAGTTGACCAATGACCATCCCTACAAACGCATTGTGGATGCATACGTAGACGCAGGTTACGTGACGCTTCGCATCGAAAAAAGTGGTTTGGGAGATAGTAAAAACACGCCGCCTTGTGAGTCGTGTGATTTACTGGACGAGATTGAAAATTTCGAAGTGGGTCTCAAAAAATTGAAGTCACTTCCATATGTAGACACGAATCAAATCATCATCGTAGGACACTCCATGGGCGGAATCATTGCGCCTGCCATTAGCGCCAAGCATCAGGTGGCTGGTGTAGTTGTTTATGGCACGGTTGCCAAATCTTGGTTTGAATACCAAATTGAGATGTACCGTGTACAAAATGCGCTTTCAGGCATGAATCCCATTGAAGTTGAGCAATCTGTGGTTGAGCAATACGACTTGAATTATAGGTATTTTGTCAAGAAAGAGAAATTAGAAGAATTAGCCAAAGACCCAAAAGCGGATAGCGTGTTGCGTGCTTTTTGGCAATATGACGGCAATGGTAAGATTTACTCCCGCAATGCTGAATATTGGCGTCAAATTCAGGACTATCCTCACCTCGAAAACTGGAAAAATACGACAGCAAAGGTGTTGGTGCAATTTGGCGAATCAGACTTCCAAGCATTTTCAAGAACGGACCACCAGCAAATTGTCAATACTGTCAATTTCTTCCACCCCGGAAATGCTACTTTAATGACCTACCCTTCCACCGATCACTACTTTGCTAAATCCGGAACGATGCAAGAGGCCTACAACAAATTTGGGGAAGGGAAGATTCAACAATTATTCGATGAATACAACCCAGAAGTCGGTTTGTCGGCCGTCAAATGGAGCAATGAAATCCTAGCCATAAAGGAAAATAATCCACCTTCTGAAAAAGGATGGAAAAAACTCAAAACCGAACGCTATCCGGGCAAACAAGATGACATTACATTTATCAATGAGAAGGAAGGTTGGTATGTCAATGGCTACGGAAGCATTTACCACACCACAGATGGCGGTGACACCTGGGAAAAACAAATTGAAAAGAAAGGAACATTTTTCCGATGCATCGCATTTGTGGATAGTTTACACGGTTTTGCAGGAACAGTAGGCACTGATTACTTCCCAAATGTCACAGATACTATTCCGCTTTATGGAACCAATGATGGTGGCAAAACATGGAATCCGGTTTCATATTCCGGACCATATGTGAAAGGTTTGTGCGCGTTGGATATCGTGAGAGAGCAATACATCAATCATGGAAGTACAGATTATAAAATTCACATTTACGGAGTTGGACGCGTTGGTAGTCCGGCAAATATGCTGGTCTCTCACGATAGTGGTTTAACTTGGACATCCAATAGTATGAATAAGGAATGTAAAATGTTGTTTGACATCAAGATGTTCGATAAAAACAATGGTATTGTTTGTGCAGCCACAGATGAAAACGTTGAAAATTCCAATGCACTGATTTTGAAAACGAGTGACGGTGGAAAAACGTGGAATAAAGTATATCAATCAACTCGGCCATACGAAACAACCTGGAAGGCATCCTTTCCAACAGAAAAAATTGGCTACGTGACCATTCAATCCTACAATCCTGATCCCAATGTGAAACAACAACGCCTTGCAAAAACTACCGATGGAGGCTTGACTTGGCAAGAAATCAATTTGACAGAAGATGCCACTGTACGTCAATTTGGTGTCGGTTTTATCGATGAAAACCACGGCTTTGTAGGTACCATGAACAGCGGTTACGAAACCAAAGACGGTGGTAAAACGTGGTCAACAGTGGATTTAGGCCGTGCCTGCAACAAAATAAGAATTTATAAAGACGCTACCGGCAAAGTCTATGGCTATGCGATTGGGGTGGATGTATTTAAACTATAAATCAATAACAGCATGAAAACAGCGTTTAATAAATATTTATACATTGGTTTTGTCGGTTTAGGATTTTACCAAGCAATTGCGAATCATGACTATATTCAGGCCGCCTCTTCCCTCGGAATCGGTATGGCTTTTGACCCCTTCAACCACGAACAAAAATGGAATGAGCGCCCTATTTGGCAAAAAGTAATTTTAATCGTTCATCTTGCATTAGTGGCTGCAATGTTCGGTTTTGGAATTGGACTGGATGATAAGTGATCAAATAAAAAATTCATCTGAGCTTTCTGAAACACCAAAAATAAAATGACAAAAAACAACTCCAAAACCACCTACTACTGGTTCGGCATTTTTGCCATTTGCTTCCTCTGTTTTCAGGGAGTTTCTTACTCTATACGTCCCAATTACTCTGGGGAGAATGCGGTATTCAGCTATTTCTTAGGAATAGCGCCTAATTTCTTTCCAGCGATTGGAATACCAGCATTGTTTGTCGTGATTATGATGCAATTAAAGACATCGAGCAACTGGTTAAACAAGAAAAGCTATATCACGGCAAACCTCATCTCCGTTACTGGACTAATTGCTTGGGAATTCATTCAAACGTCTTCAAAGAAATTACATTTTGACTGGAATGACATCATCTGGACCATCATTGGTGCTGCTATTTTTCAGTTGATTTGGATTCTGACTCCAGAAAGGTTGAAATAAAAGTCGGAAACCTACTCCGGGTAATCCTCTTGAATTTTGTACTTTCATTGAATGAAGTTTTTATTCCTCCTTTCCTTCCTAGCAATAAACCTCACTGCTTTTTCCCAAGATCTATGGGAAATCAAGTTATCTACGCACATGCCTGAAACGCGTATGGGAAAATGGACTGTTGGCGATTATACTGTTTTTGTATCCATGGACACCATTTCGGTGATGTTAAGGAAAGTGCAAGAAAGCTTGATTAATGCCATTACCTATTATGGGGATCAAGATTCGAACTTAGTGAATTATTACAAGGCTACGGAAAAACGATACGGCATTGCCGCCACTCAACTTGAAGAAGCTAAAAATGGCTTTGACTTGCAGTCCCTCATTATCTATGAAGGACGTGAGGACATCCGGCAAAACACCGGGAATTCGCGGTTTTTAAAAGATCAAATCGATCACTTTGTACAGAAGGGAAGCGCCATGGTATTCTTCAAAGGGAAACGCATCTTTACGCTTTGTCGAAGTTCTGTACACACCAATCAGGGACTTGGATCAGCTAGCGACATTCTGAATAGCGGTTATGAAATTAGAACCTTCTACGACGAGCCTGAGAATTCGTTGTTCTTTGAATATTACCATATGGGATGGTGATGAGAGCGTTTCGCTGGATTGAAAATCTAGCGAGGCACAGAGCGCGTATTACAGCTTCACAAAACGCTTTCGAACTACTTGTTGATCAACTGCTGTCAGGACATAGAATCCATCGCGAAGGGTTGACAAATCAAAGTGATTGGCTCCAGAGCTTTTGAAAATGATTGATTTCCCGCTTAAATCTGTTACCTGAATGTTGGTGAATTCCGTATCGCTAAGTAATGATAACTCGGTATTTACCGGGTTTTCAAAACTCACTTCAAAAGCTAATTCGTTGATTCCTGCTCCTGGACCATATTTCAGAACCGTTCCTAATAACACGGTGCAACTAGAATCGTAAATCTGGTAATTGATCAATCCTTTTGTGATGTCGTCATAACCATCAATGATCATTGCTTCGATTCCTGCAGAATCCAAATCACAAAAACAATTGCTTAACAACGAATAATTCATGTTCGTATTATTGTTCACTGCAAAATTGATGTTCCCACAAATTTCGTTGTTGTAAATCGTAGGACTGTCCTGTACATTGGTTACATATTCGATACTTACAGCTCCCATGTTATTATTGATTTGATTGTTATGGATGTCTGCATTTACGGAAGCTTGAATGGCAAATTCATTGTATAAGAATTCATTGTTTGCGATTTCACATTTGTATGCCGATTGAATTGCCGTCGCATTATCCGTAAAAAAACAGTTTTCCACTTTGCCTTTATTCGGGTAATTAAGAGCCAAACCATTATTTAAAAATTGACAATCTGCAATATACATGGAGTCAAATATGTTTGATACGAAACTAAGTCCAATCTGGTTATCAATAAAATCAGAGTTGGTCATTGTTAAAACCGATGCATACGCGTAGATGGAAGTCGTATTGTCCTTGAACAAACAATTATCAATTGTAAAATTAGCCCAGCCATATACCCCTACTTCGTTGTCGATAAACTGACAATTGGATAAATTCACTGATTCACCAACGGTTACAGCTTGGAAACAGCGTTTGAAGCTACAGTTTGTATAATTGTAGTTCGACAATGGCGTTTCGTATGAAAAGGGGAAATATGCATTGGAGATTTGGAAACGATCGGCATTCAAAACGCCTCCCTGTAAACTCGTACACACAAATCCTTGCCAAGCGACATTGTTCATTGTATCGTATAGCGCATGAATTTTAATCGGAAGTGCATCTGTTCCAACGCAATTAATGGTTCCTCTTGTTTCAATGTAGATGTTACTATTTGTAAGATTGTTGATGCGAATTTCAACTCCCGGTTCTATGTTTAAGGTTTTTCCAGGAAAAACGACTACAGGTCCATCAACAATGTAGGGACTTCCCGCTAAACTCCAAGTAGCATTTTGATAGATTCCACCAGAAACATTTGTTTGTGCGTTAGAGAGAATTGTACTGAAAGTGAACAGAAGGAATAAGAAGATATTTTTTGACATAAAATGCTTTTTTAATGAAACAAAAATATGCGCTGTTTGTTTTGAAAACTAGAAAATGAAACTGTCTTTTTTAATGGTAATGAAAAACCTATTACTTACTGCGTTTACGTTCTTTCTGTCTCTCCAATTTTTGAATACCGTAAATGCGCAGTCAACCTTCACTCCAAATTGTGATCCAACTGGAAATTGGATTTTATTTGCCAACTATGATGGTGGTAACCTGAACATTGTTGTGGATCAGAACATTCCCAACTTAAAAATTGGCATTTGTACCTATGAGCCTGTGAATGTCACATTCAGTGGTCCGTTTGTCAACACCGTTACAGAAGTTCTTTACGCCGGATTCAACTCGCCACAAAACAATAATACCTGTGCATTTCCCATCACAACATCGAGTTTTACCGGAATTAATCCTTCGATACTCACTGTAAATGTCGCACCACCAGTAACGATTATTAGTCCACCGAATCCAAATTATTTTAATATTCCGAACGGATGGAACAATGGGATTATCTGTCTTTACAGTTGCAATGTGAATGCCAATCAAGGTGGATGTAATACCGTTGATCAAGTCTTAGCATATTTTCAATCACAATTTGGGGGTGTTCTCCGAGGACTCAACGTTCAATACAATTGTTGGGATAGCGCTACGCCGTTTACGATTAGTTCACAAGCTGGAAATTGTTGTGGTGCATGCGTTCCTGACAATGTGACGATCAATCAAACAGTTTGCAGCGATCAATTCCCCTATCAGTGGAATGGTTTAACCTTGAATGGACCCGGTAGTCCAAGTGTGACCTTAACCAATAGCGGTGGTTGTGATTCCTTGGTGACCTTAAACTTAGCGGTTAGTCCAAATAGTTCCGGAACCGATGTTCAAAGTGCTTGTGAAAGCTTCACGTGGATTGATGGAATTACTTACACCTCTTCTACAAATACACCGCAATACACGATTGTCGGTGGGAATGCGAATGGCTGTGATAGTGTTGTGAATTTGGATTTAACCATCTTTCAGCAATCCTCTAGTATAATGAATGTGGAGTCGTGTGGGGCATATTTAGCTGAGAATGGACAATTATATTCAGAAAGTACTACGTTTTCTTATGTCCTCTCAAATTCCAATGGATGCGATAGTACAGTTACGGTTAATTTAACTGTCACTCCAAAGCCAATTGCTTCCTTTACAAGTTCACCTGAATTGCTCGAATTCGGATTGACAGAAATTCAACTGATTGACCAATCAACAGGACAAATCGATACGTGGGATTGGGTCTTTACAGCTGAAAATGGAACGGTTCAAACTAGTAACCTACAAAATCCAATTTTCAATCTTTCCAATAGCGCTATAGGTAGCATAACGTTCCAATTAACGGTGAGTGATGGACAAGGATGCTCCGATGATGTGATAAGCGTGCTTAACATTATTGAAGATGCAGCCATTTATATTCCAAATACATTTAGTCCAGATGGCGATGCGTTTAACAATACGTTTCATGTTTTTGGGAAAAACATTTCACCAGAACGTTTTGAGTTATGCATTTTTAACCGTTGGGGAGAACAAATCTTTACCAGTAAAGACCCAAGTATTGGGTGGGATGGGTCGGTTAACAATAATGGATCCGCACCAATCGGGGTATATACATACAAACTGACGTATCGTTTTGTGAATCGGGATGAAAGCGAAATCATTAATGGACATGTTCAATTGTTGCGTTAAGGGTGAATCTAGGCAGAATTTCTAATCCTGCATTGCGGTTTTATGGATAGATAGTCTTATTTATGAAAAGTGATTTAAGAATGTAACTAAACATGACTGAATCGTTTCTTGCTTATGAAAAAACAAATCCTAAGCTTTCTTTTACTTGCGTTTTTCCTGATTGAATCGCGTGTATATTCTCAAGAAATCAATGCTGAGTCCATTACTATTTCGTGCGGTAACAGTTACTTTTCCTTTACAGGAACATCACAACCCCCACTTATCGTAAGAGGAAAATGGTGTGGAGATTCCTATATGTGGGTTCCGGTCAATATCGGAGATACGTTAGTAGAAATTGCCTATTTCAATGATGAACCCTTCACTGGAAAATCAGTTGCTGTTGATTCCGCGGGGATAATTATCGCTCGTTATCAATTTGAAAATGGACTCATTAAAAAAATTGATGAATTCATGGGAAAAGACACCCTGCGTTATTCTTTAAATCTTAAAAATGGAATTCCTCATGGCAGTCAAAAAGGGTATGATTGGAATGGCGACTTATGGATGGAAAAAAATTTCAATGAGGGTATATTAGATGGTCCTTTTTATTGGAGTAAAGATCGAGTAGATTATGGATTAGAACCTTGTATAGAAACCGGGGTTTTCCGAAACGGTGTCTATGAACGTACCAGTGAGCCTTGTAAAGTTGGTGATTAAAATTTATGGATTCATCAGGACCAAGCGATATACTTGTTTCGATGTTTGAAGAAAATATGTGTCGTTTGGAAGTTCGTTTAAGGATAATTTACTGTCGGATTCAACTTCCATTTTCATGACTAATTGACCACTCTTATTCAAAACGTTTACCCAAGTTGCTGCCAACTCTTTTGGTAATTTGATTTCTCCAGAACTTGGATTTGGATAGAGCTGTTTATCGAAGCTAATCAAAGGAAAAATACCCGCATTACCTTGATCGAATTCTAATGCGCCAAGGTTTGTGTTAGGTTGTAGCCTTGGTAGAAATAAATGATCAAATAGAATCGTGGATATTGGGGCAGTGCTGACAAATAATGGATTTGTCAAAGAAGGTGTTACTTCGGCAAGCGATGCTGCGAAGTTTGGAAGTTGGTTAATGACCACGTCTGTCGCAGCGTTATACCATGGAACCTGAGTTGAATTGTAAAGATTATTGGATGCTGTTAATCCAACTTGTGGACTTATACTGGAAACACAAAGCTGTCCGTTATTCAAACTATCATTGGGCGCACTAATGATGTTTCTTGAAACATGGATGTTTTGAAAGGAAACATTAGGCACTGGTTGACCTAAAAACGTGAGGTAATTAAAATGTAAGCAAGAACCGGATCCCGTTTGATGTCCAATGATGGTATTGTGCGAAATGGCAATGTTCTGAAAATACCCATGTTGATTTGCCCCATAATTTCCTTGCCAAAAGTGCAGCCCTTGTGTATTCAATAAAACATTATTGAATATGCTCACGTTTCCGATGGAATAGTTTAATAACAAGCCGGTAAATGCTTCAATTGCACATAATATCCCTGGACTTTGCTTTAATTCATTTTCGATAAAATTATTATACATCCACCCATTTGTTACCTTATCAAAGTAAATGTTAGCGTAATTGTCCTTCAAGGTGTTTCCGTAAACAGCAACCGAATCACAATAATCAAAATCAATGCCTTCTCCTGAGTTGTCATGTACTCGGCAATTACGAATATTCACGTGCTTTGCATTCCATGCTTTTATCGCCGAACCCCATTGCGCTTGAGGAATATTGAAATTTACCGCATTCTTTACTTCACAATTTTCAACGAGAAACCTTTCTGCCATGGCAGTAATACTTAATGGATTAATGGTGTTTAATGCTCCTTTTCCAACAAGAATGCCATGCCCCAAAGTTGAAGAAACGACCACATCTTTTACGATGATGTCGTGTGAATTGACCTCTATACCATTGTAATCGTAGCCAAAGCGAACACCATTCGCTGGTGAATATAAAACTTCAATGTTTCGAACGGAAATGCGACTGCCCAATAAATGAATCATTCCTCCTCCCGAACTAATATTGCTTACCGGTAAGCCATCCAATTGTACCACTCCTCTACCGCGAACACTAACATTTAGTTTTTTACTTCCAATTTGATACATCGAATAAGCTTGAGAAAGTGCTTGGCTATAGGTTCCTTCAAAAAGTACTACTTCCGAGTAAACATCACCGGTTTGTGTATTTGAAAGTTGATTTAAACGGGTCAAAGCCTGTGTGAAACTTGCCACTGGATTTAAACTATCCCCTACATTCGAATCATTTCCTGAAGTCGACATGTAAACCCGTTTTTCAATGGATGCCTGTATTGGCAAGGACATGATTTGAGAAATCCCCAAGTTTGCGCAAAAAGCAAACTGCATGAAAATCGCTGTTCTCATAATGTTAACATTCATAATTGCCTATTTTTCACGAACATACAATTTTTTTTAATGATATAAATACTTGCTTCTTTAAAAATAAATTTACATAATCTTAATAAACAATGTAAGTACATTAACTTTGCTTTTCGTGAAATTTGTCCTATGAACATTATCAATAGAGAATTAAGCTGGTTATCGTTTAATGAACGAGTATTACAAGAGTCCATGGATCCAACAGTTCCGCTAACGGAACGGATGCGTTTTTTAGGAATTTATTCCAATAACATGGATGAATTTTTCCGCGTTCGTGTTGCCAATTTAAAACGAATTTCAGACCTTAAAAAGCATAAAGTAGAAGGATTCAATGGGGATGCCGAAGAACTCTACAAAGAAATTCGCAAAGTGGTCTTAAAACAACAACTTACCTTCGAGAAAGCGTTTTCACTCATTCAGACCGACTTTGAAAAAGATCAAATATTCATGATTAACGAAAAGGAGGTCAACAAAGAACAACTAGTACTTTTGAAAAATTACTACAATGAACACCTTAAACATGTTGTTTTTCCGATTGTTTTAGATAAAAAAAATCCACTGCCAAAATTACGTGACTACGCGATTTACCTAGCTGTGAAAATCGTTGAGAAAAAAAATAAAACACGCTTTGCACTTATCCAAATTCCTAGCGAGTATTCACGTTTCCACCAACTAAAAGGTGAAAACCGAATCGACTACATCTTAATTGATGACATCATCCGCTTGCAATTAAAAGAAATATTTTCGATTTTCGAACCTGTCGAAATCTCTGCGTTCACGTTTAAATTTACCCGCGATGCAGAATTAGATTTGGACGATGATTTGTCCCTTTCCTTCTTTGAGAAAATTGAAAAAAGCTTGAAACAACGCCGGAAAGGAGATCCAGTGCGCTTTGTATATGACTCGAAAATGCCTAAGGATTTATTGAATTTCTTGTTGAAATCGTTGGATTTAACCTTAGGGAATAACACCATTCCCGGTGGGCGCTACCACAACTTTAAAGATTTCATGTCCTTCCCGGATTTCGGGTTGACCAAATACCGTTTTCAACCTGAACCACCGCAGGCACATCCGGCATTTTCAAAGGGAAAAAGTCACATGGACGTGATCTTCGAACAAGACGTGTTATTGCATTTCCCCTACCAGAAATTTGACCACGTAGTCGATTTATTGCGCGAAGCTGCTTTGGATCCAAAAGTCAAGGACATCAAAATCAATATTTACCGAGTAGCCAAGAATTCTGAAGTCATGAACGCACTGCTTGCTTGTGTATTCAATGGCAAAGATGTCACGGTTATTTTTGAATTACAGGCGCGCTTTGATGAAGAAAATAACCTTTATTGGAGTAATCGCTTGAAAGATTACGGAGCCAATGTGATTTATGGTGTGCCCAATTTAAAGGTCCATTCCAAATTGATGCAAATCCGCAAAGTAAAAGACGGAAAAGACCAATTCATCACGTACGTCGGAACTGGAAACTTTAATGAGAAAACAGCCACAATCTATTCTGATTTAGCCGTAATAAGTTCGGAGCGAGAGCTTTCATTAGAGGTTAGTAAAATTTTCAAACTTCTAGAAAACAACCTAGAACGTAATATTTTCAGAAATCTATTGGTTTCTCCTTTTAATACGAGAAGAAAATTATTTGCACTCATCGATAAGGAAATTGCTCATGCAAAAGCCAAGAAACCGGCGAAAATCAAGATTAAAATCAACAACCTTACCGATGTTAAAATGATCGACAAACTTTATGCTGCTGGTAAAGCAGGCGTTAAAATTGAGTTGATTGTGCGTGGTATTTGCTGCTTAAAACCAGGAGTAAAGGGTCTGAGCGAAAACATTACAGCCATCAGTCTGGTCGATCGATACTTGGAGCATGCTCGCTTTTTCATCTTTGAAAACAACGGAGATCCCGTGCACATCATCACTAGTGCCGATTGGATGGAACGAAACCTGGATCAACGTATTGAAGTCGGTATGACCGTGAAAGATGAAGCCATCAAAAGAGAACTCAATCGTATTTTTGATTTCCAATGGCGCGGAAGTGTAAAAGCGAGAAACATAAGCGCGGACCTAAAGAACCGTTACAACGAGCGGAACTTACCACCATTCCATGCACAACGGGAGTTGTATTTGAGTTATATTCAGGAATAATCTTCTAATTCGTTGCTTCCACTGAGATACTGTTAACTACGCACTATTCACTCCGTTCAAAACAAGTACTTCAGCACCGCTAACTTTTCGAATGTTGTCTTTTCATCAGCAAGACGAGGTGCTTTAACCTTTGAATATTTCCGTTCAAAATTCGTAAGCGTGTTTTGAACGATTGTTTCGGTTTCATCTTGATAATTCACATGTAATTGAATTCCTTGATTTAACCACAAATTAATCGTTCGGTGATGCATTAAATTCAATCCATCTATCATGATTGCACCCATATTTTTGGCAGCCAACGCATTACACTGTTGTTCATACTGACCAATCATTGGAATCACCAAGAGTTTTTTATTGAGAAACATCGCTTCTGCCGGAAGTTCGAATCCAGCTCCACATAAAACACCTTCGCAATTCGCGAAACTTTTCGTGAATGCTTCATTATCAATGGGGTGAAAATGAACATTGCCTTGTGTTGTTTTCTCCTTCGTGAATTTCGAAAACACCTCCCATTGAACGGGGAATTGCTTTAAAAACTGAAGCAATACTTCATCGTGATACGCGGGAAGATAAACAGTATAGTGTCCGTGGTTTTTGGCATCAATTGTGCGAATGTTTTTTCGGATTACTGGCGTATGGATGTTCTCGCCGTATTGATCAAAATGAAAACCGATTTTTTCTTTGGTAGGACAATAATGATTCAATATGTACTCCCCTATTCTATTTCTAGTATCCGATTTTGGCGCATTGGGATGAATAACTGCCGCTTGATGACTCATTTCAATACATGGCACACCGTGCATGAGGGATGACCAAGCAGAAACGGGTTCGAAGTCAGTGATAACTAAATCAAATTGTTTGATGGGAAAGGTGCGCATTTCGTTAAAAAAGTCAATGGGGTGTGACTTAAATACCGTTCTAAGTAAATCAATTTTACCGGTTTTCCCACTGAGAAATGTGAGCCCCGTTTTTTGGTAATTCACATCGAAATTCGCTTGTATTTGGGATTGATTTCCACTTACCAAAACAGTCGTGTCGACATATTTACTGAGCATTGGAACAATCTCTTGTGCCCTACTCAAATGTCCGTTTCCAGTCCCCTGAATGGCGTACAAGACTTTCATTGTGCATCGAAATTTAGTCCAGAAACAACTTCTTGGAGTAATTGATCGTAACTCAAAGCATTCTTAAACGAAATGGCTTCTTGTTTTACGAAGTCTCCTGATTTAGGTACATGCTTGTAAAGTGTCCACTTTTCCTTATCGTATTCTAATGCCGTGGAATTTTCTACCCAGTCACCAGAATTCAAGTACATCACAGACTCACCATTCGCATTGGTCATTTTTTTGATTTGCGGATGATGAATGTGTCCACACACCACGAATTGATATCCATTATTGATGGCGATTTCTGCGGCTGTTTCCTCAAAGTTATTAACGAACTTCAGCACGCCCTTCACGCTGTCTTTTACTTTTTTAGATAAAGAAACGCGTCCACGTCCAAGTTTCTCGCTAAACCAATTCACGATGGTATTTAAGACAATCAATAGGTCATATCCTTTTCCGCCTAATTTTGCGATCCATTTTGAATGCTTCATCGTCGTATCGAATACATCGCCGTGAAAAATCCAAGCAGTTCCTGTCGTTAAGGGAAGAATCAGTTTATTTTGAATTTCAAAATTCCCCATGCTGAATCCTTTGAACTTACGGAGCATTTCGTCGTGATTTCCTGTGATGTAATAGACTTTGGTTCCTTTTGATAGCAAAGAGGTAATCTCTTTTAGAACTTGCATGTGATCCGCTGGGAAATAGTGCTTACTAAATTGCCAGATATCGATGATGTCGCCATTCAAAACCAAGGTTCTTGGCTGGATAGAACGAAGGTAACTCACTAATTCACTCGCTCTAGCTCCATATGTTCCTAAATGAACATCTGATATCACCACTAATTCAACATCCCGTTTCTGTTGCATGCTTATAATTTTATACAAAGTTGCTCACGGGATGTTTCCTTAATTTTAAGGGAACTTTATGAAGTTAAATCCTTTTCAATAGCTAGTTGTGAATAGTAATGTTGTGTTTACAGTTTGATAACTTTTAAGCTTCGTTGTCCTAGCTTATTTTGGATGTTACAAAAGTAAACTCCTGCAGCTAAATCTGTTAAATCAATGGTTTGTTCGTTTCCTTGGAAGGATCTCGTGTAAACTAATTGTCCGTTTACATCTCTCAGTTCCACATCACCTACGAAACCAAGCTTCGCATTAATCTGACACGTGTTAGTTGTTGGATTCGGGCTTATTTCAAACTGGTTTAATAACAATTCATTTAATCCGTCTGTGGTGGATACAAGAGAATCGTAGACATTCACGCAGCCATTATCCGCAGTAACTGTTAAACTCACCAAAAACGAACCTTGAGATTGATATGTATGACTCGGATTCTCTAAATTAGAGGTTGGGGATGGATCACCAAAATCCCACAAATACGAATTGATTGCTCCAGAAAGAATCGTTGATTCATTGATGAAATTAAACGTGTTAATAATTTGGTTGTATGTAGCGTCAAAATCCGCAATCGGACCATCGTACACTGTTATGTTTGTAGATACCGAATTTGTACAGCCATCTACAGTGGTTACGGTTAAATTCACCGTATGAACTCCATCTGTAAATTGTGTGCTATCCGTTTGACTATTTCCTTGGTCGCCATTGCTAAAATCCCAAGCGTAAGTGCTTATAGTTGATCCATTATAGGTTGATGGGTATGTAAATACGATGTCATTGTATGTACATAGTGGATTTGCGCTCACCACTTCAATTGGTGCTTGCGTTGGTGCTTCAAACTTATATGAACTCACATCTCCGTTAAAAAGAGTGGTTACATTGGAGAAATCTGATTGGTTAATTTCCGTACATGCTGTAGCCAATTGAAACTTCAACTTGATTACCGGAATATTTGTTGGGATATTAAATGTGATGGATGTACCTGAGCTTGTGTTACTCAAGTAAAGATTGGCTGAATTGTAATTGCTAAAGGCATCCAAACCAGTGATCAGAGAAGATGTATTAACGTAAGTTAGCTTGTTAAGGTTAAATTGAAACCAAAAATCAAACGAACTAATATTCGTGTTTGTTGACTTTAATATGACTGGAAATTCAATGTAATTGATACTTCCGACATTGGTAAATACTGCTTGATTGATGTCGAATACAATGGTGTCATTCAATGCTTTTTCCTGTGATGGCTTCTGCAAATGTGATTGAGAAAAAACGACTTGCTGAAAACAAATAGTGATGAGTAAAATAAAGATTTTTTTCATGTTGTTGACGATTTTAATTTAAACAAAAGAAGCCGCAACCTTTCGGTTGCGACTTTTTTGCGATAAAAAAACAAGAAAAATTACTTTTCAATAACGATTCTTTTTGTTGTGCTGAATGTTTCATTTTGTACACGTACTAAATAAACACCCGCTTCAACGTTGTTTAAGTCAATGTTCACTTTTCCGTTAGAAGAGATCACTTGACTTGCAGTAATTTGTTTTCCATTCATGTCGTATACATCAACGATTGCGTTTTCTGTTGCTTGAACAGAGAATGCACCGTTAGATGGATTCGGGTAGATAGAAACATTGAATACAGATTGAATTGCTTCACTTGATTTCTCAAATTTCACATCAACTGGCTGACCATTTAATAAAGCCAATTCAGTGATGATGTCTTTTTCAGAAATTGTTTCGTTGTTAGATTGAAGAACCAACTCAGCAACAGTAGCACCTACTGTGAAGTTAGCCATATCAAATCCTGTGAAACGGAATGTACGATCTGATTCATTCATGAATGAACTTGCTTCCATTCCAACAGCAACATTGTTTAATTCTGCGAAAGAAACATTGTTTTCATTGAAACGAACTGCGAAGTCTAATGCATTTGTTGATTCAGTTGATTCGAAAGAAACTGGGATTCTAAATGTGTTTCCTTCTTTCACTGCTGAAGCTAAGTCTAAAACTACTGCTCCATTTTCTGATTTCAATAATCCATTTGCTGTAAACGTAGCGTAACT
>CANMFV010000007.1 GCA_947496835.1 Flavobacteriales bacterium
ACTTTAGTCCTTATTTTAGTTGGGGCTTGCTCTACAGAGAATAATACGTTTGTAAATAGAACGTACCATTCAACAACGGCTCGTTTTAATGGACACTTTAATGCGCAAGAATTACTTCGCGTTTCGTTAAAAACCTATTACGGAAGTAGAAAAGATGATTTCTACGGTATTTTACCCATTAATCCTTTGCCGGATGAAAACGATGTGAAGGGAATGTTACCCGCGATTGATACTGCCGTTTCTAAATGTGCGAAAGTGATTTTGAATCACAGTATGCCGAGCGCCGAGAACATGTTCTACAAAGAAGCAGAATATAATTCATGGATTGATGAGAATTGGCTAACTGTCGGACAAGCATTTTTTTACAGAAGAGACTACGACCGAGCACTCAACAACTTTCAATTTGTCAAACGATTTTTCGTTAAAGACCCATCAACCTATACTGCTGAATTATGGATTGCTAAAATTTTCATCGAACAACGAAAATTTGCGGATGCTAAATTAATTCTTGATAAATTAAACGAAGTCGCTCAAGAGCAAAAGAAAAAAACCGTTAAGGATTATATTCCATTTATTAAAAAGAAGGAAAAAAGTGAAGTGCCGGTGATGAAAACAAGCCTTCAATTTGAGATTCATAAAGCATATGCAGACCTTTCGATTAAACGTAAAGATTACGAAGAAGCAGTAAATGGACTTGTTTTGGCAATTGATAAATGTAAAAATGTAAAAGACAAGGCTCGATTGAATTTTATCCTTGCTCAATTGTATAAACAAGCAAATCAATTACCTGAAGCTGAAAAATGCTTTTCTAAAGCGATGAAAGCATCAGCACCTTTTGACATTTCGTTTAATGCACGCCTAAATAGAGCCGTTGTTGGGGGAGGAGATAAATTAGCAAAGGACCTAAAACGCATGTTGAAGGATGCTAAAAATGCTGGATTTAAAGACCAGATTTATTATTCCATGGCAATAGTTGAACTAAACCGAAATGAAAAAGCAATAGCAAAATCATACCTTACGGAGTCCGCTTTTTTCTCTACTACGAATAAGCGACAAAAAGCAATGTCGTATGAGAAATTAGGAGACCTTTCATTTAGCACAAAGGATTATGTTTCTGCGCAAAAATACTACGACTCCTGTGCGAGATTCATCAGTGAAGATTATCCAAATGGAGACAACGTAAAAAATAAAGCAGCAAAATTGGCTGATTTAGTGAAAGCAATCGAAACAGCGAATTTTGAGGATTCGGTTCAGAGAATCGCAAAAATGTCGGAAGAACAACGCGAAGATTTCTTGAAGGAAACCCTAAAGGAAATGAAACGTGAGCAACAAAGAAGAAAAGAACAAGAAGCAGCGAAATTATTAGCCCTTCAACAAAACCAAACAACAACAGGAACCGTAAGTAATTCGAATAAATTCATTTTCAATAATCCAAAGTTAAGAGAAGATGGTTACGACGAGTTCCGCAAGCTTTGGGGTCAACGAGACAATGAAGATGATTGGAGGAGAAGTGAGAAGATGGTGATCAACGCCCCGTCCCTAAGTCAAGGAGATCAAGATTCGACCGCACTTACTGCCCAAAATCAAACACCAAAGGATTCACTCACAATTGATGTATTACGAAAAAACATTCCCCTTTCTGATTCTAGCTTTACACTCTCTGAACAGCGATTGATTGAGGCGCGCTATACAGCTGGAATTTTGTATAAAGAGGTACTAGGAGAGATGACACTTGCGGCAACTCAGTTTCAAGCAATTCTCGACATGTTTAAATTAAATCCAACAGATTTATCTGCTGCTTTTCAATTGTATAAGCTAAATGAAGGCACTGATGAAGCAGAGACTTACAAAAAATACATCCTAAAAAATTATCCATCCTCCGATGCAGCACAATTTTTCAAAGACCCCGATTTCTACCTTAAACAAAAGGAAAGTGCGCTGAAGGACCAACAGAAATACCTGAAATTATTGGAAAAATATAACCTAGAAGATTATTCCCAAGTATTAACGGAAACCCAACAGGTTGTCGATAATGAACTTTCAAATGCATTTAGAGCTGAATACATGTTGTTAAACGCGCTTGCTTTTGGTCAGTTAAATGAGAATAAAACGGACTTAATTCCGCGATTAAATCGCATTGTGGAGGAAAAGCCAACATCAGACCAAGCGACAAGAGCGAAAGAAATGTTGGCCATTATTAAAAATGGTTATTCAAAGTCGGTGCCGGTTGATTTCGAAAAAAAATCAATCTATGTTTACATGCCAAATGCTCTTCACTACGTTATCGTTTTACTCGATGAAGATGAGGAAATTGAAGATGCGCGAAATGCAATTGCAGATTTTTCAAACAAGGAATTTAAATTAGCTAAAGTCAAGGTTTCTCAAAAAATGACAACGACCGAAAAGGAATTTATTCTGGTTCAAGAATTTCAAACTGCGAAAATTGCAAGTGAGTATGTGAATGCCTATAAAGGAGGTTTTGAGTACTTAGATGACTTCCAAAACAATAAAATTTTCATAATTAATCAAGAAAATTTGAAAAAGTTAATAGAAACGTCGAAATTTGACGAATATAAAGTTTTTTACGACGATAATTATTAGCCCGCTATGTTAAGAAAAGAGTTATTTGGTGGAAATTCAACACACGATCAAAGCGATCGATTAAATAAAATTTTATCCGGCACTGAAATTACTGGTGACATCGTTTCAGATTCAAATTTGTTGATTGAAGGTGAAATCATTGGTAATGTTTCTTGCTCCGGTAAAGTAATTGTTGGAACCTCAGGAAAAATTAAAGGAAACCTCGTTTGTGTGAACGCAGAAGTGGACGGTGCAATGGACGGTGAGTTAACCATTGAAAATTTGTTAGTCCTTCATTCAACTGCACGAATTAAAGGTGATATTCAAACGCTTAAATTGAATATCGAAGAAGGAGCATACTTTGAAGGTGCTTGTGTCATGAAATCTCCTGTTTCTCATTCCACAATGAAAACAGATTTTGAATTCGATGAGTGATTTAAAGCAAAATCCCAAGTCTAACAATTCTTCTTATTTACGTCTCACTAGTGCTGGCCTACAAATGGCCGGCGTGATTACTGCTTTTTCTTTTTTAGGATACTATTTCGATACAATCTTTAAATTGACAACCCCTTGGTGGACCATTATTCTTGGTTTGACGGGAGTTGGAACGGGACTTTACCTAATTATCCGTGAAGTGATGGAAATCTCCAAAAAAAATGATGAATAAATCTGCTTACCGTTTAGGTGCTATCTATCTTTTCATTTTTGGAATATTCTATTTGTTCACGTTATCCAGTTGTTCACTGTTGTCAAATGCGAACGCATTATTCTGCATCGGGACATCTGGTTTTATTGCACTCCTTGGACTTTTGATTCTTTTCGTTAAGAAGGAAAAAGATCCTCAAGCAGACACGTTTCGACTACTCATCATGATAACCGTTCAATTGTTGTCGTTCTTGTCCATCTGTTTGGCTTTGATATATACAAATCAGCCAGATTCTCTCGTCGTACATTTATTAGGATTGGCGCTAACAATGATAGCTATACAAACCATTTACCTTGCGAAGCGGTTAAAAGCCACGAATGAATTCTAATAAAAGTTGTTCGATTTCATCAAATTTATCAAAGGATAAGGCTTCGTAAGTATCAAAGACATCGTGGTAGTTTTTATTTGGCCCCATTGTGTAAATAAAAAACGCTGGAACGCCTGCTTCGGTGAAAAAATAATGATCTGAATTTGCCGCAGGACCTCTCGGTTTAATGATCGGAAGGTAATTTACTTCTTCGTTTAACTGAAGGAGTCGATCGAATTCCTTTTTGAACAGGGTCGAATTTACGCAGGTGATACCGTCTTCACCACTTCCCATAATATCCAAGTTCAATAAAAAACGCATATTTTTCAAAGGAAACACAGGGTGTTCAACATAGTATTTAGATCCCAATAGTCCAGCCTCTTCTCCAGCAAATGCAACAAAAACCACGTTGTACTTTTCGAGTGGTTGTTTGACTAATTTCTGTGCGATGGAATAAAGCATTCCATTTCCACTCGCATTGTCGTTTGCACCTGGGAAATAATTCGCCTGCCCCATTCTTCCGAGGTGATCATAATGTGCTGTAAGGAATAAATAGGGCTTCTTTTTGGCATGTTTCCTAGCTGGAATATATCCAATGACATTTCTGGCTTGGTGCTGCTTTAAAAAGCGCGTTTCAATGTGAAGATTGATAGTGCCGTCTTTCCTGCGCATGAATACGGAATCTTGTACTTGTACAAATGGATAGGCATTTGCAGTTTGACTTACGGACCATGTGAATTTATCCTTTGTGATTTCTAAGACTGGTGCAAATGAGCTTAACTCACGAATGCGTGTCTTTATCACTTTTAAACTGTCTGGACTTAGTCCAAAAGATCGCACAGCCAAAATGACATTCTCGGGACAAGGATAAAAACTTGCTGTGGATGCATATAATTTTTCTGCGTTACACGTGACAACGCGATAGGATTTTCCAAATTGACAATCAGATAATGCGCAAGATGGACCAGAATTTGGTGCAACTAGAAAATGTACACCCGGAATCAATGATTCACCATCCATTTTCAGTTCACACGCTCCAGGAAATGTTTGTACAGGAAAACTGAATTCTTGAAAATAGCTTTCCGTTAATGGCAAAAGGCCAATTTCTTGAAAACTCTTTGCAATATAATTCGCTGCTATGGAATCACCATTATTCACGTAACCTCTACCATGAAAAGAGGGTGAACAAAGCGTTTCAATAAAAGTTTTTGTTTGAGGATTTTGCCCAAAAACAGTGAGTGAAAAAAAGAGGTTAAGAAGCAGAAGCCGCATAACGTCGACAAATTTTAAAAATAAAGTCTTCTACAATTTCTGATTCTAAATCCCAATTGTAGTTGCTCGCGTAATCACTAAGCTGCTCGCGCGCCACACTCATATTCTCACACACATCTAATTTTTTTGATGCCGTAGAAAATGCATCGCTAGACCCATCGAATAATTCATTAATGAATTGTAATTTTTCATTCAAAGAGAATGAACCGATGAGTGTTTCCAAAGGAAATACAGAACGGTCGGCGCGAATGGTTTGTTCGATTTGTAAAATCCAAGCACTGTTAATAGAGGTAGATTCTGGATTTGCGATATTGTCTAAGAAATTAACTTGAGGCTCAATTGATTCCGTAGTTATAGGTGTATCTAACGTTTCCTCTTGTTTGGAAGAGTATTCACCTTCCTTACCTACTTCTTGCTCAAAAACAGATTCTGATGCTTCAAAAACCTCGCTAGCAGGCTCTTCATCTTCTATTTCTTGCTCGGCTTCAACTGCTGGTTCAATTTCAACATCCGCTTCCGTCTCAATTTCAACTTCATCCTCCACATCTTCTTCTTGCTTAAGTTCAATAAGTTGTTCCTGTCTATCGACTACCTCAATTGAAACTTCAGGTGTTTCAACGCCAATATTGAATAAACCAACTTCTATAGCACCTGTTTCCTCTTCCTCATTAGAAATAGATTCTTCCTCCAAATCAAACAAATCAAATGTAGGTTTTTCAACTTCAGAAATTTCAGGCACTTCTCGCTCCAATAATGTTGGTTCAACAATCGCTTGCGGAACAAAAACATTTGTCTCATATAATTTGTAACGCAGTATGATTAAGCGCTCATATAATTCTTTGGAATCTTCTACGAATAATTCCATTTCTGCTTGGGTCAATTGACCACTTTCCAAAAGGGAAAGTCTCTCTGTCAAGTTTGATAAGATTGTTTTCATCATAAGGACATGCTTTTTTCGGACTTTTCATTTAAGTTATTAACTTCGTTATCAATTCAACTGCTTGATTGAAACGTTGCTGAATCAAAATTAGAAAACATGCTGATTGGTGAGACGTTTTACGGTCAATTCTTTTGAAATAAATGTTAACAAACGATTGATTTATGTTTTTAGAGCAATTTCCGGTTGAAGGAAGAGCAAATGGTTGGATTGAAGTAATCTGTGGATCGATGTTCTCTGGGAAAACAGAAGAACTTATTCGTCGCATTCGACGCGCGGAATTTGCCAATCAAGCATTGCTGCTTTTTAAACCTCAAATCGACAATCGTTTTAGCGAGCAAAATGTAGTAAGTCACAAAGGAAGCTCATTTGAAGCGGTGATTGTGCAGCATCCGAAAGAAATCTTATCAAACTGGAAAAATCAAAAAGTTGTTGCAATAGATGAAGCTCAATTTTTTGAAGATTCAATCGTGGAAGTGTGCAACGAATTGGCAAATAAAGGAGTTCGCGTAATTATTGCTGGACTCGACATGGATTACCAAGGAGTTGCTTTTGGTCCAATGCCACAATTAATGTCCATCGCGGAATATGTGACAAAAGTTCATGCAATTTGCGTCTCCTGTGGTAACTTAGCGCATTACTCTCAACGAACTGTTCAACAAACGGAACAAGTGTTGGTTGGTGCAATTGAAAAATACCGCCCACTTTGTAGAACGTGTTACCAACAGAAATAAAGTGAAATTAGAACTAACATATACTGAACTTTGTTTCCAATTAAATGGAACAGCAGCAGGTGTTCCTTATTCTGGACTGATCCAAGAAGTTGTATACGATTCAAGAAAAATCAACCCTTCTCCTGGTTTGGTTTTTTTCGCCTTGACAGGTCCTTTTCGAGATGGACACAATTTTATTTCAAACGCTTATGAAAAGGGTGTTCGGATTTTTGTTGTCCAAAAAGCACCAAAGAATCAGTGGCTCGATGCCAGTTTTATTATTGTCGATAATGCCTTATTAGCCTTACAAATACTGGCCGGTAATTACAGAAAACAATTGAATTACCCAATTCTAGCAATCGCGGGAAGCCTCGGTAAAACGACTGTGAAAGAATGGCTGTACCATCTGCTTGCTGGAAAATTAGAGGTTTTCAGAAGTCCAAAAAGTTATAATTCACAGTTAGGAGTTGCTTTATCAATTCTCCAACTGCCAAGGAAAGCAGATTTAGCCATTATCGAAGTAGCGGCAACAAAACCGGGTGAGATGAAAGTTTTAGCGGAAATGCTTCGTCCAACACAGGGCATCTTAACCAATCTTCTTCCAACGCACGCAAGCGATTTCAACGATTTCACAGAGTATTCAAGAGAAATATGTTCCATGTTTGGTGAGGTTAAATGGCTCATCACATCTGAAGAAAACCAGTGCTTGAAAGAGTTATCGTGTAAAATAATTACCACACAAAAAGAACAAGAGCTTGACGCCTTGATACCTTTTCAAGATGAAATCAGTATTCAAGAATCCAAACTAGCAATAGCAGCGGTACAAGAATGGACCAACATTGAGGAAGAACGAATTAAATCACTCCCTCATTTGGCAATGCGACTTGAAACGTTCGAGGGGAATAATGGATCGTTGATTATAAATGACACCTACACGATGGATATGGAAGCATTTAAAAGCTCTTTATCTTATCAACTATCTTTTTCTGGTTCAAAACACCGCATTGTACTCATCGGAATAGAAGATGAAGATGTGGAGAAAACAGCTGATATTCGAAATCTTTGCAAAAAATTCGAGGTCGATGAGGTACACTTTTTAAGCAAGGATGAGGAACTCCCATTAGCACTGAAAAATGCGGTAGTTTTAGTCAAAGGAGCACGCTTTATGCAACGTGTGGCCAATCGCTTGAAAATGAAACAACACAAAACGCACTTATCATACAATCTTTCTGCCTTAAAACACAACCTAAATCAATATAAAAATAGCCTGCACGCCGAAACAAGTATGTTGGCAATGGTGAAAGCCCAATCTTATGGTGCAGGATTAACAACGATGGCTCACTTTTTAGAGAAACAAGGGATTCATTATTTCGGTGTGGCATATTCAGATGAAGGAAAAGAATTGCGAAAGTCAGGAATTAAAACACCTATTTTGGTCATGAATGCGGAAGCAGAAGGCATGGAAACCTGTGTGGAATATGACTTAGAACCTGCAATCTATGATTTTAATCAATTGGATGAACTTCTCAAAGTATTAATCGCACAAGAAAAAACGGGTTTCCCAATTCACATCAAAATGGACACAGGAATGAAGCGTCTTGGCTTTTATGCGGATGAAGTTCAAAAGATAATCGAAATACTGGCAGCCCAGCCTGAGGTAAGGGTTAAAAGTGTTTACAGTCACTTGGCTGAGGCAGATGATCCGGTTTCAACATTTACGCAGAAGCAAATTGCTCAATTCGAAGAAATTTGCCAACAGTTTGAGTTGTATTTGTCTTACCCCTTCCTTCGACATATCTTGAATTCTGAAGGAATTGCACACCATCCCAATGCACAATTTGATATGGTCCGAATCGGAATAGGATTATTTGGATTAAGTTCAAACCGTTCTTTGGAACAACGATTGAAACCGGTAATACATTGGACGAGCAGTATTTCACAAGTGAAAACAATTCATCCGGGAGAAAGTATCGGTTATGGACGTTTCTTTGTGGCACAAAAAGAAATGCGCGTTGCGATTATTCCTATTGGATATGCGGACGGATTCAAACGAAGCCTGAGCAATGGAGTAGGGGCCGTTTTTATACAAGATCAACGTTGTCCAGTGGTTGGACGCGTGTGCATGGACATGATCATGGTCGATTTAGGTGATTTGAAGATTGAAGCGAATACAAAAGTTGAAATCATTGGAAAAAACCAGAGATTAACAGCATTCGCAAAAGATTGTCAGACAATTCCATATGAAATTCTTACATCCATCTCACCCCGCGTACACAGAAGTTATTTTGAAGAGGAATAAAGCTTATTTTTATTTAAAATTTCCCAACATGGACTCGGATTTATAAATTTTAATTATGCATAGGCTGCAAACAGACCTGTTAAATTTAGTGCGCGTCAAATTGAATGGTGGCGATGCGATAGGACACGTTTTAAGTGATGTTTTACATGTCAGTCAAGATGCTGCTTACCGCAGATTAAGAGGAGAAACTGCCTTAACCATTTTTGAAGTTCAAAAGATTTGTAAAGCATTTGATATCTCCTTTGATGCACTGATCGAGCAAAAAGCAGGCAACGTTGTCTTTGGTTATACACCATTGAATGCGTATGATTTTAGTCTAGAATCTTATTTAGAAGGGATTCTCGATTCCTTTAAACGACTAAAATCTCTGGAAGACCCAAGAATCATCCTGACGATTAATAACGCCCATTTTTTTCAACTGATTAATGTCCCCCAATTACTTAGGTTCCGCTTGTTCTTCTGGGCGAAAACGCATTTGCAGATTCCTGAATACCAGAATATTCTGTTTAAACATGAAAAAGTCACCGATCGGGCATTTGAGTTAGGTAAAAATATCGTCTCAACATATAATTCAATTCCATCCGTTGAAATATTTGACCCAGAATTGATGCGCGGATTCATGCGGCAAATTCTTTATTACTACAAATCAAATCAGTTCGAAGATCCTTCTTATGCACTTTTCCTATGCGATCGTGCCATTATGTTCTCACAGCATTTAAAAGCACAAGCGGATTGTGGAAAGAAGTTTGTTTATGGTACCCAAGCTCCTGAACAAGGAAATCAATTTGAAATGTACCTGAATGAAACCATTAATTCAGATGCCGCATTCTATTATGAAAGTAAAGAGAAAAAAGGCTTGTACGTGACACACAACATCATGAACTACCTTCAAACAACCGATCCGCAATACGTTTCTGACACAAAGCAAGTCTTAGATAAGCAATTAGCCAATTCTAGTTTAATAAGTGTTGTGAATGAAAAAGAACGCAATAACTATTTCTTTGAGTTCGAAAAGACAATCAACATGTTTCGTAAAAAGATTGAAGCGGATATTGAATTTAATTCCTAGTTGCGAAAATCGCAAATAACTAATCCAGTCTTGCTTGATTCAGTTTTCATATTCGTGAAAAATGCAGAAATATTTGCAGTATAAATTTAAACGAGATGAAAAAAACACTTTTACTAATGGCGACTTGCCTGATTGGAATAATGAGTCAAGCACAAACAGAAAAACTGCCTACGATGGCTGTTGCTAATCCTATTGTGAACGGTTTAACACTTAAGCCTGAATCGGTGGCAAAAATGATGCGTTTAGAAGCCATCAAGTTGAACAAGTACAAAGTCTATGATGAATATGACATGGCCGATGTATTAAAAGCAAAAGAAGAATTTAGAACGAATTGCTACGGACAAAATTGCTTGATTAAATTGGGAGCTGAACTCAATGTGGATTATGTAATGTGCGGAAGCATTGATGGATTAGGGAATAAAATTGCTGTTACAATTAAAATCGTCGATATCAAAAATCAAATCCTTTTCAAATCTGCAGTAAAAGAATTTGATAACCAAGAAACAGAAATCCAACGTATGATTGAAATTCTGTTATATGAAATCCATGGGTTTACGGTTGATAAAGTAACAGCTGATCGCTTGTCCTTTAAAAATGAAATAATCACTTCTAATAACATTGGAAAAATCAACAACTCCGGACCTCGTATTGGTGGCGCTGCTTTAGTCGGTTCTTTGGAAGAATTTGCCTCACGTCCCACATCTCAAGGCGGACTTGATATCGCACCTTTTGTGTCTATGATTGGCTACCAATTCGAAGGACAATATGTTGGAACTGAGAATTTCTCTGCATTAGTGGAAGGCATTGTGAATGTTTCAGGCTTAGAACAAGGAAAGTTTTTACCATCATTTACTTTAATGAATGGTTTTCGTTTTGGGAAAAACGGATGGGAATTTGCTTTCGGACCAAGATTGAGTGTCAAACATACTTCAGATGGATTCTTTGATTCAGAAGGATTTTATGGAAAAAAAGACAACTATTTTTCTCGAAGCGATTGGAACCAATATGCTTTGACTAACGGAGTTCAATTAGACCAACGTTATTCGTTCGAAGAAAATTTAGACATGAGAGGAATTACTAAATTAAGCACAAGTTTCGTCATTGCCTTTGGTCGCACATTTCGCGCTGGATCATTGAATGTCCCCGTTAACCTCTTCTATACTTCGCAAAAAGGCGGTGGATTTGCTGGAATAAACGTTGGGTTTAATGTCCAAAAAAGCAAGCAGCCAATTAATAAACAAACTCCGAAAAAAGGATACTATTAATGAGAGGGGCTTTGGCCCCTTTTTTTGTGCCTTTAATGGCGCTTTTCGCTTTTGTATTTCGTAAATTTGTTCATAGTTTTTGGGATTCTTAGCATTCAATTTTAAATGATAGAGTTAACACGAGAGATTCATTTTTGGCAAACCTGGTGGTTCTGGGTGTTAACAAGCGTCATTTTATTTTTCACTATATTTATTTTCATTCGCAGTAGAATCGAGCGTTCACGCAGAAATCAAGTTCGATTGGAAGTAAAAATTGCAGAAAGAACTAGGGAAATCCGTCTCCAAAAAACAAAGATCGAGGAGCAAAATAGACTGATCGAAGAAGAAAAAAATAAAGTAATTCAGCAGCAGGTTTTACTCCAAACAGAAAAGGATAGAACAGAACAATGGCTGAATAATACCTTGCCATCTGAGGTTGTGATTGAACTTAAGCGTTCAGGTAAAGTAAAAGCGCAGGGATTCCAACAAGTTTCGGTAATGTTCACCGATGTGGTCGGATTCACACGGATTTCAGATACCATGCAACCAAGTAGAATTGTTTCCAAGTTGGATATTCTTTTTCAAAAATTTGATGAAATCATCCAAGCAAATAACTTGGAGAAAATTAAAACGATTGGAGATGCCTACATGTGTGCCGGTGGAGTCCCAATTGAAAACTCGACAAATCCAATCGATGCATGTACAGCAGCTCTCCAGATTCAAGCTTTTATGGATAAATTGAAGTATGAAGCTATAGCGAATCATGAAGATTTTTGGGAGATTCGCCTTGGGATAAATACAGGACCCGTCATTGCGGGCATCATTGGAAACATTCGATTAGCATATGATATTTGGGGCTCAACAGTAAATCTAGCTCAACGAATGGAAATGCTAGGTGAACCCGGGAAAGTGACAATTACAGGGAATACATTTCAATTAATTGAGCCGTATTTTGAATGTGAATACAAAGGAAAAGCCTTAACAAAATCGCGCGCGAAGGTCGATACATATGTCGTAAACCGCATTAAACCTGAACTTTCGCTAAACGGAGAAGGGTTATTGCCGAATTCTCGTTTTGAAGAAATCAAGAAATTACACCATTATAGCTCAATCAAATATTATAAAACGGAACACAATGTCCTTTCTTTTTTGGAGAAAAACTTGTCAGATAAATTGTATTATCACTCGCTGAAGCACACAAAAGATGTGGTTAAGTCCGTAGAACGAATTGCCCTACTAGAAGGTGTAACAGATGAAGGTTTATTTTTATTGAAGACTGCAGCAATTTTACACGATGCAGGGTTTATTGAACGGTACGATAACAATGAAGAAATAGGTGCGCGAATGGCTACTGAATTGCTTCCAAAATACGGGTATACGGAACAACATGTCAAAACAATCGTAGAGCTCATACATGTAACTAAATTTCCTCATAAGCCGATTAATAAATTGCAAGAAATTATCTGCGATGCTGATTTGGACTACCTCGGAACGGATGATTTTGAGAAAATTGCAGACCGACTTCGGCAAGAATTAACGGAAATGGGTAAGATTGAATCACGCAAAAAATGGGATGAAATTCAAGTAAAATTCTTGAAGCAACATCAGTATTTTACCCAAACTGCCATCCAAATGCGTCAGGAAAAGAAGGATTTTAATTTACAAATGGTGATCGATAGATTGGCCGCGGATCAATATGAAGAAGTTTCAGAGAATTTATAGAAATCGGACACCTTTCCTTTCTTTAGATTCTTTCTTTTTACTTTGACCGATTGCGTAAGAATAGGAAAGATTCAAAATACTGCGGTTGACAGGATTAGCTACTTGAATTTTTTGATCGTAATAATAACCGAGCTCTAGGCTATGGGGACCATCTAATTCCATTTCAACACCCGCATAATACCGAATCCGCGTAAACTGTTTTCCATTCTGCCCAGTCTGTGGATTATAAAAAAACTCACAACTGAAATTTGGTGTAAAAATACTATTGTTTAAATCATAGGAATAGCTAGGCTTAAATCGAAAAGCTTGGTCAAATTCAGACTCATAAGGTCCGCTAATTTTATTGAATGAATACTGGTAGCGTGTTCTAAACCCAAATGAATGGCGATTTAATGCATAAGAAAACTGAAGATTCCCATTGATCCGTTGACTCGTTAAAAAATTTCCGTTAAGCTCTTTTTTACCAATTAAACGGTAATCAACTGAAACACGAACAAACTTGTTTATTTTGTACTTGAAGGATAATTGAGGGAAAATAGCACTAAGTCCGTCGTTGCCATAACGCGTTGTTAAATCTACCCCGAAAGAAAAATCTTTGTTTAATTTTCCGCTTACACCTAGCTCGTTCCATACTTGAAAAACGGTAGATTGACTGTGAATCGCACTGATGTTTACGCAGATAAACAAAAGAAAAACAATCGATTTCATTAGATTTTACGGGTGTTTATTGTACCCAAATCTATCACTTGATCTTTCTCCGTTATTTCAATAGTTTGTTTCACTACATTTTTCCCGCTTGGCTGCGTGGCATCATCTTCATAAACAAATACAGTATACGTGCCCTTTTGAAGGTAGTTAAAAACAAAAGACCCATCATAACTAGTTTTTACATCTTCATCATAAAACTGATCTGCTGTCCCATAAATTAAATATACATCAACATCACTCCCAGGATACTCGGCGATGATATTACCTAAAGCATTATACTTTTGCTCTTGAATAAGCCCTTTTATCGTTGCTCCGCCTCCGGACCCCTCTACTTTATTACAAGAAGTGGAAACACTGAGGACAACAATAGACAAAAGAAGGAGAAGGCCATTTTTCATTATAGTACAATTTTATTCATACAATTTTAACAAAAAAAACAACTTGTTTTAACATTGCTCGTTTTAAACATTGGAAATTGTTTGACTTTTCGCTAATTTTAATCAATCTTAACAAAAAAACATGAAACAACTTTTACTCAGTTTGATTTTTTTCGCATTTCATCAAATGACATATGGTCAAGTTGTTATCAATGAATACTCTTGTTCCAACATGACTGGTCCTTCTGATGCCTATGGTGAAAAGGAGGACTGGGTGGAACTATACAATGTAACAGCAGCCCCGATTGATTTAACTGGATGGTATCTTTCAGATAAAGCATCCAACTTAACAAAGTGGATGATTCCAAGCGGTTCTATCGCTGCAAATGGATTTAAAATGGTCTTCTGTACGAAAAGGGATTTAGTCAATGGAAATGAATACCATCCAAATTTTAACCTTACTCAAACGAATGGCGATTGGATTATTCTTTCAAATACATTCGGGAATGTCGTGGATTCATTTAAAATCGTTCATTTGACAAAGGCAGACCATTCCGTTGGAAGATCGACAAACGCCGCGGTTGATTTTAAATTGTTTACTACACCTACACCTAATGCCAACAACGCTGGAGCGGTTAATTTTTACCCACCAAAACCTGTTTTCAGTGTTGCCCCTGGGTTCTATCCATCGGCTCAATCAGTCACAATTACTTGTGCGGATCCAACTGCAACAATCAGATACACCTTGGATGGTTCCAATCCAACTGCAACTTCTACAGTGTATTCTACACCAATTAGCATCCCTACAACCAAAGTTTTAAGAGCAGCTGCATTTGGAACCACATTGTCCTCTTTTATAGAAACAAACACCTATTTCATTAATGTTAACCATACCGTTCCTGTTGTTTCTGTATGTAGCCAAGGAGTATTTTCATTGGTAGCAAATGGCAGCCAGAATCCTGCTAATCGAATAGGTGGATTTGAATTATTTGAACAAGACGGAACATTTATAGACGAAGCAGAAGGCGATTTCAATAAACATGGCAATGACTCTTGGTCTTATCCTCAACGAGGTTTTGATTTCATTTGTCGCGATCAATATGGGCATAATGGCGACATCGAACATGACATTTTTCCCGAGAAAAGCCGTGACAATTTTCAACGTTTGATTCTTAAACCTGGAGCAAGTGACAATTATCCATTTGAACAAGGTGCACACATACGCGATGCCTTTATTCATACCTTATCGATTCGTGCTGACATGAAACTGGATGAACGTACATGGAGACCAGCAGTTGTTTACTTGAATGGAAATTATTGGGGTGTTTATGAAATTCGCGAAAAAGCGGATGATCATGACTATACGGATATTTATTTTGGGCAAAATAAATACAACCTACAATACCTTAAAACATGGGGTGGTACTTGGCAAGAGTACGGTTCTCCAAATGCACAACCAGATTGGAATGCACTTCGGAACTATATCATGACAAATAACATGGGGAATCCAACCAACTTCAACTACGTTGATTCTCTCTTCAATTGGCAATCGTTAGCTGATTATTTTATGATCAACTCCTACACAGTAAACCAAGATTGGTTAAATTGGAATACGGCTTGGTGGAGAGGATTAGATCCAGCTGGAGATAAAAAGAAATGGCGCTATGCACTTTGGGATATGGATGCTACTTTTGGTCACTACATCAATTATACAGGTATACCTGATCCTAGTGCGAATGCTGACCCTTGTAATGCGGAGAACCTTCCGAACCCAGGTGGACAAGGACATACTGATATACTAGAAAAGTTAATAAATGAAAATCCGATAGTTGAGCAGTATTACATTACACGCTATATCGACCTAATTAACACATCTTTCAGTTGCACAAGCATGTTGGCATTGCTCGATAGTATGGTCCTGGAAATAGACCCAGAAATGACGGCCCATTGTACAAAATGGGGTGGGACTTACAATGGA
>CANMFV010000008.1 GCA_947496835.1 Flavobacteriales bacterium
TCACCTGCATGGACTACGGATTGGCTTTCTGAATCAGGTCGAGAGAAATTAAAAGAATTTGGCATTGCACCACCGGAAGATGAGGTGGACAAAAGCGTGCTGTTTGCAGCACCAACTGTTGTCCCTTGTCCCAAATGTGGTTCGCGTGAAACAAAAATGGTGCGTCAATTTGGTAGTACAGCCTGCAAAGCACATTACCAATGTCGCACTTGCTTAGAGCCTTACGATTACTTTAAATGCTTGAAATAAGTCAAGCATTTTTTTTATTTTACTACTATGTATTGCATAATACAAAGTAAAACATATATCTTTGTATAAAATATTTCCAAATGAACGTTGAAAATACACAGTCACAAATGCGAAAAGGAATACTCGAGTATTGCATATTGAGCATTTTGGACAAAAAAGAAGCGTATCCTTCCGAAATCTTGGAAAGACTTGACTTAGCTCAGTTGAAGGTGGTCGAAGGGACGATATACCCTCTATTGACACGCTTGAAAAACATGCAATTGTTGGATTACCGATGGGCGGAATCTACTTCAGGTCCTCCAAGAAAATATTACACCATTACAGAAGAAGGAAAAACATTTTTGAGCGAATTAGAACGCACCTGGACCGAACTGCAACAAGCGGTGAGTCACATAACAACTTTATAAAACACAGAACATGAACAAAACAGTTTCAATTCATTTACAAGGAATTCCATTCATTTTTGAGGAGCAGGCCTTTGATCGTTTGAATACGTATTTGCAACAATTAAAACAAGTCCTTGAAAAAGAAGAGGGAAGTGATGAAATTATTCAGGACATCGAATTGCGCATGGTTGAATTAATTCAACAGAAATTGACGCCTTTTAAACAGGTTGTTGAACTTTCAGTTATTGAGCAAATCATTAACAAGTTAGGTCAGCCGGAAGATTTTTCCGATGACACAGCAGCAACAAACGATGCAACATCAGCTGTGCACGATGATTCGATTGAAAAACGCTTATTTAGAGATGGAGATCGAGCGATGATCGGTGGGGTTTGTGCTGGTGTCGCGGCATATTTTAATGTTGACGTAGTCATCATTCGAGCTATTTACGTCTTTACTTTTTTAACCTTTGGTATTGGATTCCTCCTTTACCTGGTGCTCTGGGCACTTGTGCCAATGGCAAGAACAAGTAGCGATAAACTACGCATGAAAGGTCAGCATGTGAACATTGAAAACATGAAATCAGAATTGGGGGATGCGGCCAATCGTATTAAAAAAGGAGCAAAGGAATTGAAGTCTAACTCTGGTATTCAATCTACAGTTGGAAGTGTTCTTCGTGTTATCTCGGTGATAATTGGCATTTGGGCCTTGCTTTTCGGTACAGGGATTTTTGTGTTTGCTATTATTTTCTTTGTGAATCCGGAGATCATTCCGGCACAATTTAACGGACGTTTCATGTCGTTTCAAGATTTCGGTGGATTGCTGTTTGAATCCACATCCCACGAGTCTTATTTCTATCTAGGAATTGCATTGATTTCTATCGCTGTGGTTGCGCAAAGTTATTTGTTCGGAATTCGACTGATCACGCAATTTAAAGCGAGTTATTTAAAAGTGTTAACAGCAATCTTTGGGGTGACACTTGTTGTTGGAATTGTGTTGGTTTCTATGGGCGGAGTTCAAATTGGACGTTCAATGGCCATCTACGGTGAAGTGGAAAAAGAAATTGCAACCATTCCAGGGAATGAATTGAACATTGAAAAGAAATCCATTGAAGGGCAATTGATTAATGGATTCAAGATTAAAAGCAATGCAGACCAAGGATTAGTTACGATTAAAAATGGACGAGTTTACCTGCGGGGAATTGAGTTGGTTTATTCTCAATCGAGCGATTCCATGTTTCACATTAAACAATTTAATGATGCACAAGGACGCACGCATGAAGCCGCGTTGAAAAAAGCGAGAAACATTCGTTGTAATTACCAAATCAATTTGAACAAGTTAACCTTAGAAACGATGTATTCTTTTCCAACAACAGATAAATTCCGTGATCAAAATGTGAAGTTTATGATTGCAGTGCCTTCAGGAGGAAAGATTGTATATGACAAACAACAAGTGTATCCGAGCATCATTGAAGAAAGCGATTCACCGAATGAAACGTATCAACATGGATACATTTCAAGTGATGGATCTTATTCAAATTGGTGATTATAGCTTCAGTTTCCCAATTACTTGTCCAGCGTCAAGCCAATAGATTAATTTGAAAGACAAACTGTTTACTGGTCCATTTGCAAGTGTATTTTGTAGATTGGACCAGTACATCGATAGTACATCTTTGTCTGCACTGAATATGGAGTTTTTCCAGACAATATTGAATTCACTGTTAGGTTGAAAAACCCAACGGTATTGAAAGTCAATTGTAAAGGCGTTGTAATTAATGTTGTAAGCCGACTCTCCGTTACTAGTTAATCCTTGATAGGTTTCATTCACATCGATTAATCCTTGCTCATTTAATGTTCCGAAATCATGGTAATTAATCGCCGAACGATAATGTCTTAAACGGAAGGTGATTCCCATGCGATTGGTCAAGATGTATTCCAAGGAAATGGTTTGAGTAGTGTTGATTCGATCTCTATTTCCAAAGATAATTCCAGAAGGTAAGTTTACGGGTTCATCAAATGGAACGGCATATCCTTCGCTGTTTCGTTCGAAATCTTGACTCCAATTATAACTGAAAGCAATGAAGTCCGTAAATCGAATTCGTGGACTAACATAATATCCATATTCTTTCCAATTTTCGCGTTGTACGATGATGTAATTCGTTCCGGCATCTAGTGCTAATCGTTTTTGATAATTGGTTGAAATCCAATAGTTAAAACTGTAGTTCTTCGGTCGGACAAAGAAACTTCCCCAAACCCTCGGTTCAAAGTAATCATAGTTGTTTGTTAGGGTATTATTGTTTCCAAAACCTGTCGCATTAAAGGTCTTCGAAACGATCACAAATCCCAAATTAGAGTATGTTCCAATATAATTATTTGGTGCATAAAGTCGCATACTAGAAACCGATGCACTTACAATGACTTTTGTTAGTTCTTTCCACTTTGGCTTAAAGTTTCGGTATGCACCAGATACTTCAAGAATGCGCTTATTGTTATTATAGTTAAATCCAAGGTCATTTGGGTCGAATTTATCTGATTCTTCCAGGTATCCTAAACCATAAACCCATGTTCCACGTTGCTTTCCAAAATTGAAATTATAGTTGTATCCAATCTTGGAATTTGCACTTCTTTGCACAGAAACGGTGGTTTTACCGTTGAAATTGAATTTATTATTTTTCGTGTTTGCATTGAAATTTAACCCACTGACATTGGCATCATAAAACTCACCAGAACGCAATACACTTGTGTTGGTAAACGTAACCGAGCTATTGTTTTTTAAGTTTTGATCCAGGACAAAAACATTGTAATTGGTCAAAGGTGAAATCATGACTTGTCTTTCCATACCGCTGTCGTAATTCACTGCTGTCCCATATTGAGCAGCATTTACCGCGTTAAAAACACCAATGCCGAGTCCATTGCTCATGCGACCAGAGAGTTTTGTCGCATTGTATAACTTTGATCCAGTTGGAACATTTTTTAAATATTCATCCGGACCTAACATGGTTGATATCACATTATACGGAGATTGAATACCAATTCTGCGGCTGTAGAAGAGTCCAGCTTTGTTGAACAGTTCAGTTCCTTCGGTAAAAAACTGACGGTTTTCATTGAACTGTACCTCAAATGGACTCAAATTCAAGACTTGTTGATCGAACACAACTTGTCCAAAGTCAGGAACGAGTGTAACGTCTAAAGTAAATGCCTCATTCACCCCGTATTTGATGTCCATTCCACCATTAAGTGATCGTGTCAAACCAAATGTTCCATCGCCTTTTGGAATGCGATCTAAATAAGAAGAGACATAAGGCATCAGTGCCAAGCGAAGAGGGGGTTTGATTCCTTTAATACCAACCACCTCGCCATTTTCAATCAGAAAGTTTTCCAGGTCTGGGTTCACTTTGACCCAAGTTGAATTTTCTCTATACCTCGATATTTCGCGCGAGAAATTAATCCCCCATTTTTGAATTTCGGTATTTGGAAAGCGAATTGCACTGTAGGGGATTCGGATTTCTAGTACCCAACCCTGTTCGGTAAGTGCCGTAGCACTAGACCAAGCAAGGTTTAATTCACCGATGTAATTACTTCCTTGAATTTTTGCGTCGATTTGAACACCTCGACTCGTTACGCCAAAATAGAATCCATTTTGATCATCATTATACGTATCAAGGTAAATTCCGAAGATATCCAAATTAGGATTGTAGTCGTCCCGAATAGATAAGACTTTTGACACGGAATCTGGGTCATCAAAACAGATGGCACTGATGTAAACGGCATTATCGTCGTAGAGCATTCTCACTTCAGTACGTTTTCTGGATTCATTTCCTGGATAAGGCTGGAGCTGAGTAAATGAATGCGCTTCAGGAGTGGTCTGCCATTCTTTTTCGGAAAGTTCCCCGTCAATGGTTAGTTCATTTTGTATGCGTTGCGCTGAAATTCCAGATGTAGGCTCCGATGAAGTTTGATTAAAGGCGTTGCTACAAATGAAAAGGAAGAAGGGAAAGAGGAGGTGTTTCATTCGCTGCAAAAATACGTCAATTTTTTATTTCCCCATACGCGTAACAACGTGAAGGCATTCTTCGTGGCGTTCGAAAGTTGCCCAAAGTTTACAATCCTGTTTAAATTTGAGCAGGATGGCGGCACTTAATTCTTGTAGATACTGTGTTTCACATGCACTTAATGATTCATTACTAACAAACCGAGAAAAAGAAAAATCAAATGTATTTCCATTTAAGTGTGGACTTTTTTTCACTGCTGTACGGTTATGTCGGACGAGCTTAGATACGGAGTGATGCGTTCGCGTCATGGATGTGACAAGAATCCGTGTGTTCGCTAAAGGCGTGAATTGCAGTGAATCATGGAATGCTTGTCCAATTTCAGATAATATCTTTTTAGCGTATGGAGTTAAAACAGGGTAAGAGTAATGAAAGGCATCGAGTTCAAATCCAGTAGAAGGAGTTACCAATACTAACTTACCTGAACGAATATTTTGTTTGATTCCGTGTTCGTCTTCCGAAGCTTTGACACCTTGTTTTACAGATCTGTCCATGTAGTCACTCAAGCGATTATTCAATTGCTGACTATATTCATTGGTTTGAAATTTACCACATTCAAATACAGGTTTCGCTTTCTGTTGAATAATTTTTCGCGTGTTGACCTCATTCAAGTTAAGCAGGCTGAACCCAACAAGAACAAAACTGATTGATAAGAGGCTAAAGGAAAATAATTTCATCTTATTACAAAATTAAAAAGATCTTCAAGCTGAGAATGAAAATGCTTCCTTAACTTTGTTCCGTGAGTGTATTTAATAATTTAAGGGCTCAATTAGAGCAGCTCGATTGGCCCAATGTTTACTTGTTTAAGTTCATCGTGCCAAACAATAATGAGCACATGGCTTTGGTAAGTGCCTTGTTCGATGAAAATGCGGACATCGCCTATCATCAATCAGGGAAAGGTAATTATGTGAGTGTAAGTGTAAAGGAAGTAATGCTTTCCGCAGATTCAATTATAGAAATCTATGAAAAAGCTGCTCAAATTAAAGGTGTAATTTCGTTGTAATGGAGATGTTAATAGAGTTTTTGGTAGCAACGCTACTTATTTTGGTCGCAATCATTGCATACCGATTTTTACTAAGGTATTTATCTAAAGGAAGTGTGGATCAAGCAGTTTATTGTGAATTATATTCACTAGACAATGACCCAGCAAGTGGAGAGGTTAGTTTTTATTTTGTTTGTCCGGAGGAAACCCACGTTGCATTTAATATCTGGGAATCGGACCAAATTATTCGAACCCTAACAGATAAACTATATGAGCAAGGTGGACACCTACTCAAATTCCAAACAGCGGAGTTAACGAATGGAACCTATTACTTTGGAATAGTAACTACCAAACAAAAATCACAAAAAAGATTTCGAATCCAAAATTAAGATTCGCTTTTTGGTTTTTTCACTTTGATGCGTGTTCTGTGTTTGGAGATTTTATACTTTGATTTGTGAAAGTCACTCTTGTAGCCATCCGTTTGTTCAATGCGGTAGGTTAATCCAACACTGTATTGCATGTAGTCTGAACTTTGAAGGATATCCGTAAGTCCGAGTTTTAATGTTCCTTGCGCTTGTAAGCCTAACTTACTGCTCATCCAAAAGGTGCATCCGGCAGTCAAATTACACGTAGGAGACAATGATTTCGCTGTATTTCTAGCATCAGTAGTTCTTAAAGTTAGTCCAGCACCAGCTCCAATATAGGGATCAATGATGCCGCGTCCAAGTTGTTTGTAAAAAGAATATTTTAATGCTAAATCTGTGGAAATCATACTTCCTGCTATCCCCAATGAGTCATTTACTAATTTGGATGGATCGTATTTTTGAAAGCCAATAGCACCGTCTATGCTCCATCCGTTGTAGATGTATCGATCAACGAAAATACGCGTTGGGAAAACTACGCTATGCAATTGCGAAGATGAAAACGGATTTAATTCATAACCATCATCATCTGTAAACAACCATGACGCACCAAATTGCCATGCATAATTATCTCTATTTGTTATTTTTTTCGTCGGTTGAGCAAAGCTCTTTCCAATGAAACAGAAGAAAAGAATGGTGGAGATTAGTTTAATTTTCATTTCAGTATGGTTACGTAAACAAAAGTAATTAAAATTTAATGCGAGAATCTTTTGTTTAAATTGATCAATTGACAAGCAATTGTGCATTTCTCATTCAAGTAGAATGCCTAATTTTGAAAGAGAAATGGCAAAGGTCAAAAAATACGAACTGGTAATTGAAGATGAATCGACCTTAGAAATTTTTGGTGTTTCATCTGCATTTGCTGATTACCGCTTAGCTTGGGAGTTAAATCAATGTTTAGATGTAAACCTAATAAAGTCAAGTGATGTATTTGAAATTCGGCCAAATAAGTCAAAAGACCTTGTGACATTTCGGTATTTTTCTTTCTTTGACGACGAATGTTTGACCCGTTTTTATTTGATAAAAAATAAACAAGACAATGGGGCCTTTCATCCAGAACACGCAATGATTGATTATTTCGTCGTTGTACGTGAGAATTATTCTTTTGAGAAGGGAATTTTACTTGAAAAACTAAGAAAGATTAATGGGATAGTTGCAGTGTTCGATTTTCCTGTAGATAATTTTGATATGATTGCATATTTAACGAGTTAAAAATGAAAAAAACAAAAATAGTAGCAACCCTTGGACCAGCCTCGTTGAAAAGAGAAGTGCTTAAAAACATGATGTTGGAAGGATTAAATGTCTGCCGTTTAAATTTCTCACATGGTTCGCATGAGGATCATGCTGGTGCGGTGGAATTAATTCGTTCATTGAACGAAGAACTTGGATTAAATGTAGCGATACTGGCTGATTTACAAGGTCCAAAAATTCGTACCAATGAAATGGAAAACAACGGTGTTCCATTGGAAAATGGGGAAGAAATTTTATTGGTGGTGGACAAGGTTGTCGGAAACAAAGAACGGTTTTCGATTAATTACACCTTACTACCAAAAGAGGTTAAAGCAGGTGAACGCATTCTTTTAGACGATGGTAAAATTGTTTTAGAAGTACGTGAAACCGATGGTCATTCCACTATTCGCTGTGAAATTATTCAAGGAGGGATTCTTTCTTCCAAAAAAGGTGTGAACTTCCCTAATACGAAGATATCTATGCCTTCGTTAACGGAAAAAGACATTGCAGATTTAGAATTTGCATTAAAGCATCAAGTAGATTGGATTGGTTTATCCTTCGTCCGTTCCCAAGAAGATATTATTGACTTGAAAGCAAGAATTGCAGCCAATAACCACCATGCAAAAGTTATTGCAAAAATTGAAAAACCGGAGGCACTTGAAAACATTGATGCGATTATTGCAGAAAGTGATGGATTAATGGTCGCTCGCGGCGATTTAGGTGTGGAAGTTCCGTATCAAACGGTTCCATCGATTCAGAAAATGTTAATTTCTAAATGTATATCATCTGCGAAACCTGTCATCGTGGCGACACAAATGATGGAGTCAATGATGTCTAATTTAACACCGAGTCGCGCTGAGGTAAATGATGTCGCAAATGCAGTTTTGGATGGAGCAGATGCGGTCATGCTAAGTGGCGAGACATCTGTTGGGTCATACCCAGTTCAGGTGATTCAAACCATGGCAAACATCATCAAGGAGATGGAGAAACACAGCGCCATGTACAATAAAGAAGAATTGCCCATTAGAAATAGCGAGCGTTTCATTTCAGATTCGATTTGTTTCAATGCATGTCGTTTGTCCCAACGCGTAGAAGCAGATGCCATTATCACCATGTCGTTTTCTGGTTATACTGCCTATAAAATTGCTTCTCAACGTCCAAATAGTCAAATTTATGTATTCACGAGTAATCGAAATATTTTGACTCAATTGAATTTATTGTGGGGAGTTAGAGCATTCTATTACGATAAACTCATTTCCACAGATCATACGATTGCGGACATTAAATACTTCATGAAGTCAAATGGTTACCTTAACGTGGGAGATTTGGTGATTAATATCGCTTCGATTCCATTAGAGGACCTTGGTGCATCCAACATGTTGAAATTAAGTTACGTCGATTAATTTTGATGTATTCATCTCAAAAAAAATGCTTAACTTGAAAGTAAAGAACAAGTGAGATGGAAAAAAAATGGGTGTTTCAACCAGCGGTTGATGGGGAATTAGCAGGTGCTTTAAGTCAACAATTGAAGGTCGATTTGTTCGTCGCTGAATTATTAATTCAACGCGGACTTCGTTCCGAGTTAGAAGCAAGACAATTTTTCCGTCCAAGTTTAGATGAATTGCATGATCCATTTCTGATGAAGGATATGGATGCGGCAGTAAATCGCATCAATCAAGCGATAAAAAATCAAGAAGGAATTCTCCTTTTTGGCGATTACGATGTCGATGGTACGACTGCGGTTGCCCTTATGTATGAACAATTAATAAAATTCCATCCGAATGTACATTATTACATTCCTGATCGCTACAAAGAAGGATATGGCTTAAGTCAACAAGGCATTGATTACGCACAAGCTGAAAAATGCTCCTTGATTATTACCCTTGATTGCGGAATAAAGTCGAATCATTTCGTACAGGAAGCAAAAAAACAGGGAATTGATTTCATTATTTGTGACCACCATCAGCCAGGGGATGAATTACCAGCGGCAATTGTGTTAGATCCTAAACGAAATGATTGTTTCTACCCTTTTAAAGAATTGTCCGGATGCGGCGTTGGATTTAAATTAATGCAGGCACTTCATATTGATCACGGAACTTCGTTTGATTCACTTTTCGAAAGTTTAGATTTATTGGCTTTAAGTATTGGAGCTGATATTGTTGATGTGACGGGTGAAAACCGGATTCTTTGTCACCATGGACTCATTCGATTAAATCAACATCCGAGAAAAGCTTTCGAAGAATTACTGACATTAGCAGGTAAAAAGCTCCCACTCAATTTAACCGATGTCGTTTTTGTAATAGCACCTAGAGTAAATGCCGCGGGAAGAATCCGCAGTGGTAAAACGGCAGTCGATTGGATGTTGTCTTCAAATGAACAAGAAATAAAACAATTGGCGCAGGAAATCCATGATGACAATACCTTACGACGTACCATTGATCAATCTATTACGGAAGAGGCGCTCCTGCAAATTACACGTGATAAAGATCATCCCACCCAAAGTACAAACCTCGTTTTTCAAAAGGATTGGCATAAAGGTGTGGTTGGAATCGTTGCTTCGCGCATCATTGAATCTCATTACCGTCCAACGATTGTTTTAACAGAATCAAATGGACTATTAACCGGTTCCGCAAGAAGTGTAGGCTCGATTAATCTTTACGATGTTTTGGAGTCTTGTAAGGAGCATCTCACCCAATTTGGTGGACATCATTACGCAGCCGGATTAACCATGCCGAAGGAAAATTTAACGGCTTTTCGCTTAGCGTTTGACCAGGAAGTTAAACGACGTTTGGATGGCGCTGCATTGGAAGCGTTACAACCCATTGATATAAACATTGACTTGAATGACATTCAAACGGTGTGGAACGGAAAGATACCGCGAATAAAAAAAATCATCGATGCTTTTGAACCGTTTGGACCAGGAAATATGAAACCGGTTTTTTGTACGCAGGAACTATACGCAACGGATGCACGTATTTTGAAAGAAAAACATTTGAAATTACGCGTTGCACAAGCAAATTCCAAATTGGCGTTTGACGCCATAGGATTTAATTTTGCGGAGAAGGAGGCATTCACCTTGAAAGGCATGCCCTTTGAAATGGCTTACACCCTTGAAACAAATGAATTCAATGGAAAAACGAATCTGCAGTTCAATATAAAGGACATCCGTGCATTGGAATGACGATTTTCACGTAAATTTGAACACGATGTTTACAGGAATTATAGAAGAAATGGGATTGGTGACGGAAATTCGTCAAGATGGGGGAAATGTACATTTTACCATCCAATCAAACTTAAGCAATGAATTGAAAATTGACCAGAGTGTCGCACACAATGGGTGTTGTTTGACTGTTGTTGGACTGAGTCCCGATCAACACGTTGTCACAGCGATTCATGAGACCTTGCAGAAAACTAATCTCGGCCGTTGGGTACTAGGATCAAAAATCAATTTGGAACGCTGTATGAGTTTAAATGGACGTCTAGACGGACACATTGTACAAGGTCACGTCGATGGTTTAGCAAAGTGTGTTTCAATCACTGATGAAAATGGAAGCTGGCGTTACCGTTTTGACTATCAATCCGAATTTGTAACGGTTGAAAAAGGATCAGTCACCATTAACGGCACAAGTTTAACGGTAGTAGATTCGGAAGATCAATCTTTTGCCGTATGCATCATTCCTTACACCTATGAACATACGAATTTTCACACCTTAGCTGTAGGCGATGAGGTAAACTTGGAATTCGATATTATTGGGAAATACGTGGCTCGTTTAATGAGTAAAGGGTGACAACCTCCACAGCAGTTTAAACAAATTAAAATAACATAAAAAAGGCGGATAAATCCGCCTTTCTTTATTTAAATAGGGTTTTATTTAATTCCCAATGCTGTTTTTGCTGTCGCATCGTTTGGATCGATTTGCAAAATGATTTCGTAGAATGATTTTGTTTTATCTAAATCTTTCGCTGTTGATTTTGCATAATAGTCACATAGGTAACGACAAGCTTCCAACATCATGCTCTTGTTCGCTGGTGTTGCTCTCTCTTCAGGCTTAACTAACTCAACGATTTTTTCATAGTATGGCTGTGCTGCCCATCGCTCATTCGCAGAATCTAACTTGTAATTACTTCGCGCTCTCCATAAATAAGCAGGAGTATAGCTAGGCGATAATCGAAGTACGCGAGCGAATGCAGAGTCTGCAAGTACGTAATCTTTCGGCCCACTATAGATTGCCTTTCCTAATTCATATTCCTCCGCTGAAGTTAAAACAACCAATTTCGCACGTTTAGCATAAAGTTCGATTACCTTATCGAATTTTTTAGCTTTAAAGTACTTAGTTGCAACTTCTCCTGTCAATTCTTTCGCAGCGATTTCATTTACCGCAATAGCTTTTTCGTATTCGATAAGTCCTAGAGAATCCATTCCCATTTTCATTAAAAGCCCACCTTTTGTTTTATAGTCTAGGTAGCTAATCATGTTTGCAGGAACAATTGCAAAGAAACGGTTTGACGCTTCCAATCCATTTTTAAACGAAGAACTATCTGTGCTACATTCTAGGTAAGAGAATGCAAGCATACGTTCGGTGTAAAAATTAGAGAAATTCATCGCATTTAAGTTTTTCACTTCTACAATTGCTTCACAGTATTGTTTTGCATTGAAAAGCGCATTGGTGTATAGGTAACGAGCTTCCAAGTTGTTGTTTAACTTCAAGTATTTCTGCCAATCATCAATTGCGGCTTTTTTCTTTCCGAAAAGCATGTTTAACTCAGCATTCGCGCGATAAGCCGGTGCATATGTGGAGTCAATTTGTTTCGCTTGCTTGTACATTTCATTCGCTTTCTCTTGATTTTGAGCTGCCTGGTAAATTTTAGCTACGCGTACAACTCCACGTGGAGATTTTGGATTGATGTCCAAAACAGCCAAGTATGACTTAATAGCTAAGCTCGCATTATCTGGTGTTTTTGCATAAAGAGCATCACCTTTTAACAATAGATTGTCTTCGTTTTTAGGATCCTTAACAATTGCTTCCTCTAAAAGTAACAATGCTTGATCGTAATCTTTTACGTCAGACTTAATGAAAATTTTCGCCATCCCACGAATTACTTCCGCACGCTTTAATTTGTCTTTTTTAGTCAAGGCAAATGCTTTGTCGAACTCTATTTTCGCTTCTGGTTTCTTCCCATCAATCCAAAGTACACGTCCCGCGGCTACAAATGGCAATGCACGAAGTTTATCCACTTCAAAACTTTTGTTCCACATCATTTTCGCAGAATCTACAAGTCCTTTGTCAAAATAACAGTCACCATAGTAAAAGTATAATTCACCGTTCATTGGATCTGCTTTCACTAATGCTGCAAAATCTTTTATTGCATCAGCATAACGTTCGTTATCCGTTTTGTAAATGGCATCTTTTAAGGTTTGACCAAAAGTTAAACTACTTAAAAATGCGGCTCCGATTAAAAATAAGGTTTTCATTTTGTTTGTTTTTTTATGCTAATCAATTTGCTTGCCAAAAATAGCTTTGTTTTATGGTTTGACAAAAAAAAGCTGTGATAAATGATATAGATTTATTATTTGGAACTGATTTGAATGAGTCGAACCGGGTTATTGGCTGGTACTAACTCTGATTTATGAATAATGATTTGTCCTTTTTCGCCCATCATAAAGTTTACGAATCCAGAATTTAATCCAGCCCGACTGCCTTTGTTGATCATCCAAACATCGCGAATGAGTGGGTATTCTTTGGTGTAAATTAACCCACTAATTGGCTTGAATGATTCACCTTCCTCGGTAAGTTTGACATCCATCACACGAATCCCAGCTAAAAAGTTCAGCACTTCAAAGTCCTCTTGATTGGAAATCCAATTTAGCCCAATGATACCGATGGCATTCTTGTTGTTTTTAACATAATTGATTACCTCTTCATTTGATTTTGCAGCGAAGACATTGCTGGATAATTTATCTGTTTGAAGCATGTCGGTAATGTAATTGAAATTCGCTGAGTTCATTTGGTCAAAAACCACAGAAATCGATTGTTTAGACGTAGGCCAAACACTGTTTTTATCGGTGAGAATTTTTCTAAGTCTTGGAATACTAATCGTGGTATCGGAATTGTCAGGATTAACAATCAATGCAACAGCGTCTAGTGCAATGCGGTCACTGCTTACTTCCACATTTTTACTTTTGAGGTATTTTTTTTCAGCTTTGGTGAAGTCACGTGTAATCGTAATGGTTTTAACATGTCCATCAAAAAATGCCTTGATGATTTTCCCTTCCGGAAGATACTTGGCAGTAATATCAGCTTTAGGATTCAAACTTTCAAAGGTTGAAATCGACGTTTCAAAAAGCGGTTTAAATGATTCCTCAACATAGACAACTGCTTTACCACGTCCATGTGTTTCTTTCACATATGCCAATGGATTCTGAGGGGAATCACACGCAACGAAAGTTCCAACTAAAAAAAGCGATAGAAAAAAAATGTGTCGATTCATATGCGTTCGTTTTGTTGCTTAGTTGTTTTAAAGTCTTTGTAAATACGCGAAAAGCGATAGCTGGCGTACAGAACTAAAACGACAATGGTGGTGATTCTTTTCCAACCGTTCAGGTAAGGTACCACATCTTTGAAGGCGAGCATGGCAGCAAAAATGAATGCCACGACAACCACGAGTCCACCGGTGATGTTTTGAATGATGTTTGTTTTCATATTGACAAAAAAAATCCCCAATCGAAAATTCTATTGGGGATCTATAAAAAAGGGTTATTTCTATTGAGATTCGAACTTAATCGGTAGTCGCACATACGTACGAACTTCACGGCCTGCATTCGAAGCTGCTTTCCATTTCGGCATTTTCGTAATTACGCGAAGTGCTTCTTTGTCACAAGCAGGACACTCATCTAATTTCGTTTCAACAACGGCGTTAGATACGGTTCCATCTTTTTCAACGACAAAACGAACAATTACGCGTCCATTTACACCAAGGTCTGCTGCTTCAGCTGGAGGACGAATATTATCGTTGATAAATTCATTTAATTTATCGTATCCTCCATTAAATTCTGCTTCTACTTCAACCCACGTTTCAATTGGTTCAACAACTGTTTCTGTCAGTGCTGGACCTCCTGCAGGTGCATCCGTTGGTAATTCCCAACCTTCGTCACCACCTTCTACGTCTTGATCTCCAGCTTTTGTGTTTTCAAGTTCTGCTTGCGTAGGTAATACGTCAGTTACAACTTCATCCTCAATCACTGGCGGCAAGAAAGCCGTCATTTGCTCCAATTTTGGAGGTGGGGGAGGAGGAGGTGTTACGGGCGGCGGAAGTTCTTTAGCCGGTGGTTGTAACGTGATGTTTTTACTGTTTTCTTTTGGAAGTTCAACTTCTTCTTTCGGTAAACGTTTGATGAGTTCAGAAATTCCAAATGATAACGCTGCAAGAAGAATTAACCCAGCCATAATCATGACCATGCGTTTGTTGTAACTGCTTCTCAGCACATAAGCGCCGTAGGCTTTGTTTCTGTGCGCAAAAACAACTTCATTTCTCGTGTTTGATGTTACTTGCTGCCATTTACGAGCAGTAAAATAGTCTAGGAGAGAAAATCCTGTGACTAAAGCAACGATGACATAGAGGACTTGCATAGGAATTATTTTTTAAGTTTTTCTTTCATCAACTGCAGCTCTCCTGGTGTAATATCAACTGGTGCGATTACCCCGATTTCTGCAATTTTTAATTCATCCACAAGATCAATGAAATTCTTACACAACGCTTCTTTATCTGTTTTGATAAGTACTTTCAGTGCTTCTCTCTCGACTCTGAGTCCATCAAGCTTTTTCAGGTAAGTACTATCATTAAGTTGTTTGCGTTTTAGTTTTTCATCAAGACCTTGCTTTTTAACTAAAACGTAATTATTTAACTTTCCTAACAATTTTCTGATACCTTTTTCTCCTGTACCAAAATCCACCTCTTTTAACTCCGTTACTGAACCATCGTCAGCACGGTGATCGTTGTTGTAATATTCACCTTGGTAATAGAAAATACGGTCTTCCGAAAGTAGGAAGGTAATACCGTTGTTCATCTTTGGACCTTTAACATCCATGTCTTTATCAACTTTCGCTGGGTAAGCTAGTGGTAACATTTTAGGCTTACTAAAAGTGGATGTTAGGACGAAAAACGTCAATAGTAAGAAAGCCAAGTCAACCATGGGTGTCATGTCTACTCGAGTCGAGCTTTTCTTTGCTCTTTTCTTGCCTTTGCCTTTGCCGTGGCCACCGCCACCGCCTTCTGCCATTTCTGCCATTTCTAATTAATTTACCGGAGCGAGCTCCGAAGAAGTTATGAAATTCAAGTTATTTAAGTTCAATTCCCTGAACACATTGATAACATCTTCCGCTTTTTGGTATTTAGTTTTGGAGTCAACTCGTAGAATGAATTTCGGTTTAAAATCATCCGCGTCTGGACTTTCGCCTTTTAGTTTTGCTTCTTCGAACGCTGATTTTGCAGAGTTCAGAGCGGCAGTACCAGCGTAGCTAATCCAGTCATATAATTCATTTGTTTTTGTTGAA